>NZ_JBSFYQ010000062.1:0-24648 GCF_053599855.1 Micromonospora sp. NPDC005161 | reverse complement strand
GCGGTGTCGTCGGGCAGGTCCGCAACCCACTCCCCGATCGCAGCATATGAGCGATAGCCGGCCACGACGGCGCACACCGCCGCCGCGACGACGACTGTCAGCCGGTGTCGTACGCCGCGGCGGGCGCGCGGATCGGGCACGCCCGCCAAGGCGGCGGGCAGCCCGGCTACCGCGTCCTGCACGGATGCCCCGGCCGGTGCGGTCGACAGTGATGAGATCAGCGATGATGGCAACGCGGGCATGGCTCACTTCGGATAGATCGACAAGGCGTAGAGAACCTCGATGATCTTCTGAACTGGTCATGCCCGTCCTGCTGCCCGCAGCGAAGGCGCGTCTACACCAACCATCCCAAGCCGGACACCCGTCACGACTTTGCCGGGACCCTGCGCTGCCGGGCCCGCCGCAGACGTGACACAACTGGTCACCACCGCGATGGAGCAGTCGTGGACAACGGCGGTCACCGCCACCCCCAGCAGCCTCGACTTCATCGACGCCGAAGCGATAGAGCGGCTAACCGGGAACCCGGTCCGCTCCACCTACCGGTCGTTCCCAAGCACACGCCGATCTCTCCCCGCGGCGGACGCGCTCATCATCGCCCCCGCCACCTACAACTCCGTCAACAAGATCGCCCTCGGCATCGCCGACAACTATGCGATGACGACGATCGCCGAACTGATCGGCCGGCATGTGCCCACCGTGGTCGTCCCATTCGTCAACGCCGCACTGGCCGCCCGCGCACCCTTCCAACGTGCCGTGGCGAGCCTCCGCGATGAGCGCGTCCGGATCCTTCTCGGCACCGACGACGGATGGGAGCCACACCCGCCCGGCAGCGGCAACAGTCGCCAGAAGGCCTTCCCGTGGACGACGGCGTTCGACGCGGCAGCCCGGCTGGCTGGCAAGGGCGCCGGCCGGCAGCACTGACAGCAACCGGCTCCACAGTGCATCTGCCTCGGCAGCATGAACGACCAGGCCCCGAGGTCGGTCAGCTGCCGGACGATGCCGTCCCGGCATCCTCCACACCTTTTCATTGGGCCAGCCAGAGCCTTAATTGCTGGTGCGCCGCTAGTGTCCTGAGTCGGTGATTAGCTGCTGAATTCGGGTAGGCTTCGTGGTATGCCGCGAACAGGGCGCCCGAAGGCCGAGCTGGTTTTGTCCGATGTGGAGTGTCAGACTCTGATGTCCTGGTCTCGTCGGGCGAAGACCGCGCAGGCGTTGGCATTGCGGGCGCGGATCGTGTTGGCGTGTGCGGAAGGCGCGACGAACAAGGACGTTGCTGCGGCGTTGGGGGTGTGGCCGCAGACGGTGAACAAGTGGCGGGCCCGCTTCGTGCGTGACCGGCTGGAGGGTTTGGCGGACGAGCCTCGTCCGGGCGCTGCCCGCAAGATCACTGATGAGCAGGTCGAGGCGGTGATCGTGAAGACTCTGGAAGAGGCACCGATCAACAACGACACACACTGGTCAACTCGGTCGATGGCCAAGGTCGTGGGGTTGAACCAGACGGCGGTCTCTCGGATCTGGCGGGCGTTCGGCCTCAAGCCGCATCTGGTGGACACGTGGAAGCTGTCCAAGGATCCGCAGTTCATCGAGAAGGTCCGTGACGTGGTCGGGTTGTACCTCGACCCGCCGGACAAGGCCATGGTCCTCGCGGTCGACGAGAAGTCGCAGATGCAGGCGTTGGACCGTAGCGCGCCGGTCCTGCCGATGATGCCGGGTGTGCCCGGCCGGCAAACCCACGACTATGTCCGGTACGGCACCACCAGCCTCTTCGCCGCCCTGGATGTGGCCACCGGCAAGGTGATCGGCCAGCACCAGCGCCGCCACCGGCATCAGGAGTTCCTGCGATTCCTCAAGACCATCGACGCGAACACCCCGCCCGAGCTGGACCTGCATCTGATCTGCGACAACTACGCCACCCACAAGACCCCCGCGATCAAGACCTGGCTCGCCGCGCACCCCCGCTTCCACCTGCACTTCACCCCCACCTCGGGCAGCTGGCTCAACCTCGTCGAACGCTGGTTCGCCGAACTGACCCGCCGCAAGCTACGCCGCAGCAGCCACCGCAGCGTCAAAGACCTCGAAACCGACGTCAACACCTGGATCGCTGCCTGGAACGAAGACCCGAAGCCCTTCGTCTGGACCAAGACCGCAGACGAGATTCTCGACAGCCTCGCCAACTACTGCACCCGACTTAACCAACTAACCAACGACTCAGGACACTAGGGACTCGAACCCCTCAAGTCGTGCGGATCCGCCGCAGACGCCGCCGGCTGGGCACGAAGAAGTGGACCACCGAGGTCGTCTACGCGATCACCGGCCTACCCACCCACCATGCCCGACCCGAAGAAATCGCCGCTTGGGCCCGCGAACACTGGACCATCGAGAACAACGTGCACTGGATCCGCGACGTGACCTTCGCCGAAGACGCCAGTCAGGTCCGCTCCCAGAACACCCCGCCGTCATGGCCGCCCTGCACGACATCATCCGCAGCACGTTCCACCTCACCGGCTGGGCGAACACCGCCAGCGCCCGCCGCGCCCACGCCACCCCCAAATGCCGCCCTCACCCTCCACGGCATCCCATGATCAACCGGACATTCCCGGAACACTCCGGGGCCTTGGCCGCGCTGCACCTGACCCATTTCGAATACAAATACCTACCGCGAAGTCGCTGAGATTACTTCATTGGATGTCCGATTTTCTCGTTGGCTCGGAGTGTTCGACCAACTCGATCTCGCCCTACTCGAATGCGTGGATTGGCCTACCGGCGACGTATCACACGAGGTCCGACGGCGAACGTCACCCGTCGAGCATGAACTCATCGCCACACCGAAAAACCCCAGACGGCAATTGGTGTGGCCGCTTCAAGAGCGTCCGCTGCCGTGCGGCGACCCGGGCAACTTTCACCGGTTACGTGGCCGGCAACCCGGCCACTGGTCAGGGGGGCCTCGTCAAACATGAAAATCCATCGGTTAAACTCGCTCGTCAATGACCTTCCTCGACTACATCTCCGGCGTGCCCGCGTATCTGGAACGAGAGTGGTCTGACCTACTCGAGCTGACCTTCGAGCACTTGCTTGTGGTGCTCGTCACAATCGTGTTGGCGACTGTGATCGCGCTCGGGTTGGGCCTGGCAACTTATCGCAATCGGAACGGAGCCAGAGCCGTACTCACGGTGACCGGCACGCTCCTGACCGTCCCGTCGTTCGCCCTGTTCGGACTGTTCATACCGATTTTCGGTCTCGGGGCCGTGCCCACGGTCGTCGCATTGGTGCTGTACTCACTGCTTCCCATCGCGCGCAACACGATCACTGGGCTGCGTTCGGTCGATCCAGCTATTGTCGAATCGGCGCAGGGCATGGGGCTCTCCCGCCGCCAACGGCTGCTCCGCATCGAGCTACCGCTCGCCTGGCCGGTCATCATGACCGGCGTACGCGTGTCGACCCTGATGATCGTTGGGATCGCCGCCATCGCGGCCATCGTCAACGGGCCCGGCCTCGGTGGTCCGATCTTCCAGGGGCTCTCGGCGATCGGCACCCAGCGCGGCTTCAACCTTGCCTTCAGCGGAACCCTCTTCGTGGCGATGCTGGCGCTGCTGCTGGACGGCGTCCTCGGAATGATCTCCAAGTTGACGACATCGAAGGGGCTGTGATGCCTGAGCATAAACAAGGGACCGTTACGGCGGCGTCCATCCGCCTCGAGTCGTTGACCAAGCGCTATCCGGGTCAGGCCGAGTCGGCCGTGGACAACATCACCATGGACATACCGGCAGGCGAGATCGTGGTTCTGGTCGGACCCTCTGGTTGCGGCAAGACCACCAGCCTGAAGATGATCAACCGGATCATCGAGCCGACCTCCGGACGCATCTTCATCGACGGCGAGGACGTGACCCACGTCAACGCTGATCAACTACGCCGCCGGATCGGCTACGTCATCCAACAGATCGGCCTGTTCCCGCACATGACGATCGCCGAGAACATCGGCATGGTGCCCGGGCTGCTCGGGTGGAGCCGGGCCCGGATCTCCGAGCGTGTCGACGAACTGCTGGATCTGGTGGGCATGGAACCGTCGGCCTACCGTGCGCGGTACCCGAAGGAACTCTCAGGCGGCCAGCGCCAACGGGTCGGGGTCGCCCGGGCGATGAGCGCCGACCCTCCGGTGCTGCTGATGGACGAGCCGTTCGGCGCCATCGACCCGATCACCCGCGAGCGTCTCCAGAACGAGTTCCTCCGCCTGCAGAGCAACATTCGGAAGACCATCGTCTTCGTCACCCACGACATCGACGAGGCGATCAAGCTCGGCGACCGGATCGCGATCCTCAGGAAGGGGTCGAAGATCGCCCAGTACGACACGCCCGAAGCGATCCTGACGGCTCCGGCCGACGACTTCGTCGCGGACTTCATCGGCTCGGGGGCATCGCTCAAGCGCCTGAGCCTCAGCCGCGTCCGAGACGTGGAGCTCAACCAGTGGGCAGTCGGCCGGCTCGACGACGATCGGGCACACCTGCGCCAGGCGCTCACCGACAGCGATCACGGGTCGCTGCTGTTGCTCGACGAGAACCAGCGGCCGGTTCGCTGGGTCACCGGGCATGACCTGACACGGTCGGGTGAATCCCTCGACCGGGTGGGGCTTCCCGCGGCGGCCACCGTGGAGCCGCACGCCACGCTGCACGACGCGCTCAACGAGATGGTCACCTCGCGGGTCGGGTGCGCGATCGTCGTCGACGACCAGCGGCGGTACCAGGGCATCGTCGACATGCGCACAGTGATGCGCGCCATCGACGAGATGCGGGAGAGTTCCCGGGCCCGGGACCGGGACACGGCAGCCCAGCCCGCGGAGGCCGGTTAAGGTGGCCATCCCAGCATTCGGCGCCAGGACCCGCGAGGTCGCGCGCGACGCCGACGACCTACTCAGCGAGCTCGGCGGACCGTCCCGGTTCTGGCGGCGGTTGGGCACTCCGGTGCTCCTCGCCGCCGTCTGCGTCGCCCTGTACCTCTACGTGCGGAACCAGGAGCTCGACAGAATCTCCCAGGCGAGCCTCAACGCCGACACGATTCGCGAGAAGCTGATCGAGCATGTGGAGCTCACCTTCGTCTCCACCCTGATCGTCGTCCTCCTGGCGGTGCCGTTGGGGGTGCTCCTGACCCGGTCAGCGGTCCGCAGGTTCTCCCCGGTAGTGCTCGCCGTCGCCAACATCGGTCAGGCGATACCGTCGATCGGGGTTCTGGTGTTGATGGCGATCACCGTCGGCATCGGCTTTGGCCAGGCTGTCTATGCGCTGGTCATCTACGCCGCGCTGCCGGTCCTCCGTAACACCATCGTCGGCCTGAACCAGGTCGATCGCGCGCTCGTCGAGGCGGGCCGGGGAATGGGCCTGAGCGGCTGGCAGGTGCTTCGCCGCATCGAGCTACCGCTGAGCGTGCCGGTCCTGCTCGCCGGCATCCGTACGGCACTCATCATCAACGTCGGCACCGCCACCCTGGCGACCTTCGTCGGTGCCGGCGGCCTCGGCTTCCTTATCGACCAGGGGATCCGCTTCGATCGGATGCCCGTTCTCATCACCGGAAGTGTCCTCACCGCAGTTCTGGCGCTGCTCCTTGACTGGGTGGCCGGAATTGTCGAGGAGGCTCTGCGCCCGAAGGGGCTATGACCTCCGCGGCTTCGTCCTGAGTCGCTGACTATCAGAGGAGGAACATGAGGAACATGAACAAGCGAGGCCGTTGGCCGCTGCTCACCGGCGCACTGGCGCTGGTGATGCTCGTCGCCGCGTGCGGCAGCGACGGCAACGACGATGTCGCGGGCAGCGGAAGCATCGGGGAGAAGTTCGACCTCGGCGGCGCCACAGTCACCGTCGGCTCCAAGGAGTTCACCGAGCAACTCATCCTCGGAAACCTGACCAAGCTCGCACTCACCGCCGCAGGCGCCAAGGTGGAAGACCAGATCGGATTGCAGGGCAGTACGACCGTCCGCGCCGCGCTGACCTCCGGCGAGATCGACCTGTACTGGGAGTATCTCGGTACCGGCTGGGTCACCTACCTGAAGAACGAGAAGGGCATCCCCGGAGGCCAGGCGCAGTTCGAAGCAGTCCGGGACGCCGACGCCGCCAACGGTGTCACCTGGCTCGACCCGGCCCCGTTCAACGACACCTACGCGATCGCAGCGAGCAGCGAGACCGCCGAGCGGCTCGGCGTCGCCTCGATCTCCGACGTCGCCTCACTGGTCGCAAGCAACCCCGCGGACGCGACCTTCTGCGTCGGCGGCGAGTTCTCCACCCGGCCCGACGGCCTGCCCGGCCTGGAGAAGGCGTACGGCTTCAAGGTCGCACCGGACAACGTCTCCAACGTGCAGGACGCCCTCGTGTACAACCAGGTCGACAAGGGCGAGTGTGCCTTCGGCTCGATCACCTCCACCGACGGTCGGGTGGGTAGTCTCGGTCTCACCGTGTTGACCGACGACAAGCAGTTCTTCCCGCCCTTCAACGGTTCCGTGAACGTCCGCAGTGAGGTGCTCGACGAGCACCCCGAGATCAAGGACATCTTCGCTCCGATCGCAGCGGCCCTCGACGACGCCACGATGGTCGGGCTCAACGCGAAGGTCGACGTGGACGGTGAGGAACCGGCGGATGTCGCCAAGACCTGGTTGACGGAGAACGGCTACATCGGCTGACGACCCTGCCACACGGCACCAACGTCGGGCCACTGTGTCACCGCCTAGGGGTTCGATCCCCTTCGGACGCACAGACAATCAAGGCCGTGACCCGCGCAACCGCGGGTCACGGCCTTGGTCGCTTCTGCCGCTTGCTGCCCGCGCGACGCCCCTGCCCGTCAGAACTCCTCGTACACTGCCGGGTCCTGATCCCTGAGACGACCATAGGGCGGCCCAGCGCCGTGATGGCTCGACCTCGGCGTCGGTGAGCTTGATGCCAAAGATGTCGAGGTCCTCCTGCTGCCGCCCGGGTGAGGCTTCCTTAGGCAGCGGAACCACCTGACGGGCCACGTGCCAGGGAGGATGGCCTGCGCCGGGGTGATATGTCCGCGGTGCCGGAGCACCCGTCGAGCACCCGTCATGCCGTCGTGCGGAACGGCAGGCGACCATTCAGGAGCCCAGCCACATAGCTACGTCGAGGCCGATCGGCCGGCCCCGCTCGCCGATTCGTCCCAACCACTCCGGCGTACGTAAGCAATCGGTAACGCAACGATGCCCGACCGTTCGGCCGGTGCTTCCGCAGGTTGTAGGAAATCACGCCGGAGCAGAGCAGGACCAGCACGGCCAGCAAGATGGCGAGGAGCACCATTCCGGCCTGGTCGTCGGCGGTCGACCCGGGCTCGGACCGGTTTTGGGCCGCTCTTGAGTGCTCGGATGCGGGAGCACTTCGGACCGGACCTGGACAGCCGCCGATACCGTGCCATCTATGGGTGATTTGAGAGCGGACTTCGCCGAATGTGGCGCGTTCTTTCGAGACACCAGCCTGCCGAGCGCTGTGCTGGCCAAGTACCGGCCCGGCTTGTTTCTTCGTGAGCCGACGTTCTGCGACGCCTCGGGGCGACCGGGTGGCTTCGTCGCCCCGCATCGCTATGTGATTTTCTCCGCCAATGCGCGGACGCTTCCGCTGATGCCGCCCGGGTGGGGCCTGTGTCTGTGGCCGAGGGACCGGCTGTTCAAGATTGTCGACAGGGTGACCGACGGCGTCCGTACTCAGATCACCCTGCTGGAGGTCCCGGACCGCCACGTCGCGGTGTTCTCCGGCGAGGAGCCCAACGGCATCGAGACCGCGTACGCCGCGCATGGTCGGGAGCTGTTCGAACAGCTTCGGTTAGCAGGTGTGGTGCCCGAGTTGGACACCGACCGGTGGCGGGAGCGGCTGGTGTACCCGGTGGGGGTCGACGACGAGGCTGGCTACTTCCCGCTCTACAAGCCGGCGGAGTACACCGACGGCGCGCCCCTTACTCAAATGGCGCAGGCGGTTCAGTATCAGGCGCAACGTCTCCTAGAGGCCGGCGCGTTCGGCGACGCGCAGGCGCAGCTGCGTTCGAGCGTCGAGCCGTTGCAGCCGTTCGCGTCCCGGCTGCCTGAGGCGCTGACGGGTCTGCTGGCGGTGCGCGCGGAGCTGCACGCGCAGGTGGGCGACGGCAACGCGGCGGAGGCTGACCTGCACGAGGCGTTCAGGTTGTGCAAGCAGCTCAACGAGGATCGGCTACCGGTGGCTGCCATCCTGTCCCGCCTTGGCCACCTCTATCAGAGTGCCGGCGAGCTCGACGCCGCGGAGAAGCACTACCTGCACGCGCTGGCGATCAAACGACGGGTTGCTGGCGATCGCAGCGCGGAGGTGGTCCCGGCGCTCGTGTCTGTCGCCGTCCTGCACGAGCAGCGCGGCCAGTACGCGCGGGCGCAGGAGCTGCTCGATGACGCACGCTCCATCACGCGGGAACTCGGTCGGGACGACGACCCGGTAATGCTGAACAACCTCGCACGGCTGCAGCAGGCGCACGGCCGATACGACGACGCGTGGGAAAACTATCGGGCAGCGCTGGCGGCAACCCGGCCGTCCGCGATTGGGGGGCACCAGCACACCGCGCTGCTGGGCAATCTGGCCGAGCTGCACGCGGCGCGCGGCGACGCGGAAAAGGCCCTTCGGCTGCTGACCGAGGTACTCGACCGGCAGCGGGAGATGTTCGCCGAGCTTGGCGCCTACGGCTCACAGGAACAGCATGTGCAACTACTGAGGGCGTCGCGGGCCCGCGTCGCGCAGTACGTCGCGCTGGTGATGTCGCGGTTCACGAGCTCACCGGCGCATGTCCGCCGGCTGGCGGACCTGGTGGTGGACCACAAGGGTCTGGGCATTGACTCGTTCGCGCGGCGGCGTGAGGCGGCCGCTGCGGATCCTGATCTGCGGGCGCGACTGGATCGGTTGGCCCAACTACGCGGGTGGGTTGCCGAGCAGCAGCTCGCCGGCCCCGGCCAGAGTAACCAGGCGGGCTTCCACGAGGGGCTACGTCGGGCTCGCCAGGAGTGTGAGGCGTTGGAGGCGGAACTGGCGCGGAACCTGCCTGGCTTCGATACGGGCCGCCTTGGCCGGCGGGTGGACAGTGCGATGGTGGCGCGGGTGACGCCGGCCGGCGCAGCGTCGGTGGAGCTGCTGCGGTACGGCGACTTCGACTTCGAAGCCGTTCGGAGCCGGGGCGAGCAGCAGTGGCGGGCGGCACGGTACCTCGCTGTCGTCCTGCTGCCCGAGCGGCCCGATGAGCCGGTCCTGGTCGATCTCGGGGTGGCCGCGGCAGTGGACGAACTTGTCGCGGCCGTGAGGGCCCAGGCCACCGGCCGGCGCGACCAACCCGCTGGGGCGCGGCAGCCGATCACCCCGCAGGCTGCGCCCCGGGATGCGTCGCAGCGCCTCCGGACCGTCGTGTTCGACCCGTTGCGCGCCGCGGTCGGCGACACCCGCCGGTTGTTGATCGCACCGGACGGCGACCTGCTGCGGCTGCCGTTCGAGATGCTGGCGACCATAGACGGCCGGCAGGTGATCGACGATTACACCATCTCCTACCTCACCGCGACGCGGGACCTGCTCCGGCTTGCCGCACCGGCCCGGCTCGCGTCAACGCCGCCGCTGGTGGTGGCGGGCCCCGACTACGACCTCGGTTCGGCCGTCGCCCTGGGTAAGCCGCTGGCGCTGCTGCCAGCCGCCGTCGAGGAGGGCGAACGCATCGGCAGGCTGCTGGGTGTACGCCCCAGACTCGCCGGTGAGGCAACAAAGACGGCGATCCGAGATGCTCACGCACCGGTGGTCCTGCACATCGCTACGCACGGTTTCGCCCTCAAGCGCCAACCGCCACTGGCGCCGCACGAGGTCACCGTCGGCATGACCACCCGCCTGGCCGACCCGGATCAGATGTCGCTCGTGCTCAACGGTGTCCTCGCAACTCCGGGCCCATTCGTGGCCGCCGACGACGACTTCGCCCGCATGGCCGGGAGCCGGTTGGCGAACCCGCTGTTGCGTTCCGCGCTCGCGACGGCCGGCGCGAACACGTGGTTGGGCGGCGGCGAGCCACCGGACGGAGCCGGCAACGGCATCCTCACGGCGTTGGAGGTGACCGGCCTGGATTTGGACGGCACCGAGCTTGTGGTGTTGTCCGCGTGCGACACCGGCCTGGGCGAGGTGGAACCCGGCGAAGGTGTGTTCGGTCTACGCCGCTGTTTCGTGCTGGCCGGCGCCCGCACCCTCGTGATGAGTCTGTGGAAGGTCCCGGACGAGCAGACGGCGCAGCTCATGGCGGACTTCTATCAGCTTCTGCGCGCTGGGCTGCCGCGCGCTGAAGCGCTGCGCCAGGCACAGTTGCGCACCCGCGAGCGGCACCCCGATCCCCGTTACTGGGCGGCGTTCGTCTGCCAGGGTGACGACGGTAGCCTGTCTATATAGAAGCCTCACCCGTACCGGAGCTGGAGCCTGAGCGTTGACCGACCGCGGCGCATTCCCGATCGACGACTTCTGCCCCGAGTGTGAGCTCACCCATGGCCGCCACGAGACGTGGTGCTCCGCCCACTACGCAGGGGACGCCGGCATGCCGACCGAGGACGGCTGGGGTGCTGCGGTGCCGGTGCGCACCGATGAGTCGCCTGCCGACACCGAGTAGGCCCACCACCATGTCGAACGGACCACGCTGGCTGGTGCGCTACCCCCTGGGCACGACCGACGCATTCCGGTCCATGGGCACCGTCGCCGCGCCGCTGCTGGCCGGTTTCGCCCTCGCCACGCTCGCGGTGCTGCTCACCAGCGATGTGAAGGTGCGCCTTGCCGGGCCTGCCACGTTCGCGCTCGCCCTCGCCGCGGCCATGTTCGTTTTCTGTGTGCAGTTCACCGTCGCTGGGCTGCTGTATTCCGCCTCGCCCGCCGAACGCTCCGACTGGCAACCCGCCGCCAACGATTCGGACGTCGCGGAGCGGATGCGGCGGGTGCAGCGCAGGGACTACTTCCTGCAGGGAAGGTATCTTTTCCGCGCCCGGCTGACCTACGACGTGGGAATCGTTAGCCTGCTTGCTGCGCTCCTGGCCTTAGTCACCCCCCACGACTGGCTGTCTTGGCGGGGCGCCGCGTTCGCGGTGGTCGCGGCAGCCTTGGCGGTCGAGTTCGTCTGGGTGATCGCCGGCCGCACCCGCCACGCACCTGGCTGGCTTCTTCCCTCCTACCGTCACACCCGCCAGTAGCATTTTCTGCGATCGGAGACGGCCTCACCGGGTGATCGGTTCGAGGCGTACCCGATCCGCAGATCGCCGTCGGCGGCGGCGTCCTCGTCGGGATGGTCTTTCCGCCCGTTCGCCGGCACGGGCCGGGAGGGGGCGTCGTCGCCCCCTCCCGGGAAACCCGCGGTGCTACTTTCCCGACTCGTAGAGCGCCGTCACCTCGGCGGCGCTCAGCGCGCGGTCGTAGACGTGCACCTGGTCGATCGTGCCGTCGAAGTAGTCGACGGGGTTGCCGCCGAACTTGCCGCGGCCGATGACCAGGGGCCCGGTGGAACCGTCGCCGAGGCAGGCGCTCGCCTGCCCGGCGAGTTGCCCGTCGACGTAGAGGCGCAGCTGGCCCGTCGCCGCGTCCCGGACACCGACGAGGTGGTACCACTGCCCGGCGACCGGGGTGGTCGGCGCGAGGGCCCGCACCCCGGCGAAGCTCATCGCGAACCGCCGGTCAGCGCCCGAGTACTGCAGGTAGAAGGCGCTGTTCGAGGCGCCGTCCTGGCTCACCACCGTCTGGAAGGCGCCACCCGCGCTGTCGAGCCGCACCCACGCCGAGGCCGAGTAGCTGGCGGTGGTGTCGAGGATGGTCCTGCCGGTGTCGACGTACTGGTTGCTGCCGTTGAGCAGCAGGCCCGAACCCGTCTTGCCGGCCGTCCAGGTGGGCCCGGCGACCAGCCGGCCGTCATTGTTGCCCGCCTCGTCGTTGGCCGTGTCGCCGGCGTTCTCGTCCAGCGGCCAGTAGCCGACTCCGGTGAGGCCGGGCGTGCCGGGCGGCGGCGGAGGAACGTTCGCGCCGGTACCGTCGGCCGAGCGGATGACCGCCTCGTTCACCGCGCGCACCTGGTCGAAGTCCATCTTTTCGACGCGGCGGTCGTAGGTGAAGAAGCCGTTGACCTCGTGCTCGACGTCGGTGATTTGGGTGTAGACGCCGGCCGAGACCCCGCAGGTGTTCGCTATGCGCAGCAGGTCGCGCTGGTTCTCCACGTACCGTCGGGTCAGCGTTTCGGAGTCCGGCGCCATCCAGTACGCGCCGCCCTCGCCGAACCACATGTGACCGTCGACCTCGAGGCCCATTCCGCCGTGCTCTCCGTCGACGGCCACCCGGTCGGCGGTGGGCAGTGGCGACGCCGGACCGAGGTACTGGTGGTGGTCGATGATGTCCCCGCGTCCGGAGTCACCGAGGGAGTTGCAGCAGTTCACGCCGCTGTGCGCGTTGACGAGCCGGGTCGGGTCCTGCTGCTTCACCGAGTCGGCGATGCGGCCGGTGGCGCTCCGGTCCCACTCACCCCAGCCCTCGTTGAACGGCACCCACACCAGGATCGACGGATGGGCGGCGTGTTCCCGGATCATCTCGCCGAGCTCGGATTCCCACTGCCGCTGCCAGTCGACCGTCGGGCGGCCGGGCTTCGTCGCGGGCATGTCCTGCCACACCATCAGCCCCAGCCGGTCCGCCCAGTAGTACCAGCGGCTGGGCTCGACCTTGATGTGCTTGCGGACGGTGTTGAAGCCGAGCACCTTGTGCTGCTCCAGGTCGAAGCGCAACGCCTCGTCCGTCGGTGCGGTGTTCAGCCCGTCGGGCCAGAAGCCCTGGTCGAGGGTGGACATGTGGAACAGGATCTTGCCGTTCAACGTCATGCGGAGCTTGCCGTCGGCGCCCTTCGCCTTGCCGATCTCGCGCATCCCGAAGTAGGAGCCGACCTCGTCGACCCGCTTGCGGCCGTCGAACAGGCGTACCCGGAGGTTGTAGAGGAAGGGCGAGTCGGGTGACCACAGCTTGGGCTTGGCGATGGGTATCGTCAGGTCGGTCCCGGCTGGACCGGAGACGCGGGCGACGGCCTTGCGTCCGTCGTACGCCACGGCCTCGACGGTGAGGCCCTCGGCCCCGGATGTGGGGTTCGCGCGCAACCGCAGGGACTTGTCGTCCAGGTCGGGCGTCAGGTTCAGCGAGTCGATGGCGCCCGTGGCCGAGACGGGCTCCATCCAGACCGTCTGCCAGATGCCGGAACTGCCCTGGTAGAAGATGCCCCGGTCGCCGACCCGGCGCTGCTTGCCGATCGGCTGGAACGTCGCGTCGGTCAGGTCCTCGGCCCAGACGATCAGCTCCTGCTGCCCGCCGGGCCGCAGTGCGTCGGTGACATCGGCGTCGAAGCCGTCGTAGCCGCCCCGGTGCGTCGCCACCTGGTGGCCGTTGACCCACACCTTTGAGTCGTAGTCGACCGCGCCGAAGTGCAGCACCAGGCGCTGGCCCCGGCCGACCTGCCACTGCTTGGGCACGGTGAAGGTCCGGCGGTACCACATCCGGTCCTCGTGCCGTTGGATGCCGGAGAGGGCCGATTCGATGGGGTAGGGCACCAACACCCGCTCGGCCAACTGCTCGCCGACCGGCGGAGCCTCGCCGGCGGCCGCACCGGCGAACTCCCACACGCCGTTGAGGTTCTGCCAGCGGGACCGGGTCAGCTGCGGCCGCGGATATTCGGGCAGCGCGTTGGTGGGTGAGACGTCGTCCGTCCACGGCGTGGAGAGCGGCGGTGTTCCCTTCGTCCAACCGGTGTCGGCGTCGGGTTGGGGCGCGGCGGTCGCGGCGGTCGGCGCTGTGGTCGCGACCAGGACGGCCGCGGTGGCGAAGGCGAGGAATGGCCAGCGTCGGCTGGAGGCGCGTCGGGTCATGCGGTCGGCCCTTCGGGAGTGCGGACGGGGGGCGGCGACTGCCCGTGGTGCGCTCCGAGGGTGGGCGGTCGGGTCACTGGTCGATGTTCCCGGGGCGGGACGTGCCCGCTGCCGGATCCCACCACGCGCAGGTCACGGCTGAACACATTCCAACGTTGTTCCGACAGTGATGTCAATAGATATCGACAAGACTGAGCCGATTCGGCCACCACCGAACACGCTCGAACAGCGGGCAACCCTGGCGCTGACGGGTCGGGCGGGGAACTCGGCCGCCGGGCTCATTGGAGGGTCCTATCGATAGTCGGCGAAAATTCGACGTTGCACGCCATCAACGGTGATGGCTCCACCGTGGGGTAGGATCCATTGCGGTCGGGTGTGGCCGAAGGGGATGCCGGCGCAGACCACTGCCTCCGGGTTGTAGTGGGCCACGACGTCGACGACCGTGTCGCGCTGCTGCTTGCGTAGCCGTGCCCGATCTGCGGCAGCGGGCCGGCGGGTGTGGTCGGAGACCGGCGGACGGGCGAGCAGGACCGCGTCGACGGCGCTGAGGATGCCGCGTTCACCGAGTGAGCGGACGATGAAGCTGACATCGCGCGCGGGGAGGAGTTCTTCCGACGTCTCGATGATCAGCACCCCGCCTTGCAGAATCTCCGGGGGAAATGGGAAGCGTCCCGCCGTCAGGATCCACTGGATGACTTCCAGGCAGCCGCCCCAGGTGGTGCCGGTGACCGCGCGGCGCGGCCCGTACCAGCTCCACGGCTCCGTCGGTTCGCGTTCTCCGAAGGATTCCAACGCTTGCGGATTGGCCCAATCGATTCCGACATCTTCGGATTCGCCCGGATCGGTGATCTCCAGCCGCTGCCCGGTGAGTAGCGCCGCTCGCAGCGACCGGGCGTGGATGTCGTCTACGGCAGGCCCGGGGCCAAGGTGCACCTGGGAGGATCCGCCGTAATAGCTGGCGATGCCAAGACCCCAGAGCCAGTGGTGCACGTTGGTGTTGTCGCTGGTGCCCAGGAACGGCTTCGGATCGGCTCGGGCGAGGTCGGCGTCCAGATGCGGGATGACCGTGATCTGGTCCTCGCCTCCGACGACGGCGAGAATGCCGCGCACCTCGGGATCCGCGAAGGCGGCGTTGATGTCCGCCGCGCGCGCCGCCGCGGTCGCACCTACCTTGCGGGTGGTTGGGTATTCGACCGGAACGAGGCCGGTCACGTCAGCAAGCCGTCGCATGGCCTGCTCGTGGACTTCGGGATAGGCCCCTGCTGCAGCGAAGGACGGCGATAGGACTGCGATGTGGTCCCCTGGGCGTGCCTTGCGAGGACGAACAAGATCATGCTTCATGGCGAGGTCCAACAGGTGCGCCAGTCCGTGCGCATCCCATTTGGGGCGGGTCACCGCGTTGGCCTGGATTTACCGTCGCTGTGTTGCCCGGGCGTCAACGGGCGAGCCGTACCGGGTGCCACCTTCAACCGGACGAGTGCCGACCCGGTGCCAACTCGCCCCGGACGGTGCCTCACCGTGGACGGGACAGCCGCCGTCACGCTGCCCCGATGCCGCCGGAGGTAAGGAGCCAACGGCATGTAGGCATTTACATCTATGTGCCGGCCGATTACGGTGATCCCAACTCGAGTACCCAGTGGGTTGCAACCCTCACAGAACGTAGCTGCCCCTGCCTACGCGCGGGCAAGCCCCACGTGACACGGGAGATTTGCCTTGGGTTCCGACGTTCGACAGCCCTCATCCGGTCAGTCACCAGCCTCCTCTGACTCCGCCGCCGCTCAGCGGTCGCTGGGGAGAGAGCACCTCCGCCGACGCCCGCGCCCGCTCTTGATGGTGGCGGCCCTGGCAGCGGGGGCCCTCGTCCTCGGCGCCACGCCCCTCTGGGGGTCGGACCGCGCGGACCTCCTCGACGGCGCGGCCCTCTCCTCGACCCCCACCTACACCGTCGGCCTGCAGCCGCCGCAGGATCCGGGGCCGTTCCCCGGCAGCGTGACCCCCACGTCCCCCACCATCACCATCGCCGGCCAACGAGACGGCGAAAGCACGTTCAAGGTCGTCAAGTACGACCACGTGCAGCCGAAGAACCCCGGCCAGATGGACTTCGACCACTACCACACCGGCATCGAGATCCAATGGTGGCTGCGCAAGTGGGCACACGAACGTCCCGACATCGTCGACCTGCACATCGTCGGGGAGAGCTTCAGCGGCCAGCCGATCTACCAGGTGACCATCACGGACAAGTCCACCGGCGCGGACACCGACAAGCCGGCGGCCTACTTCGAGGGAAACCGGCACTCCGGCGAGGTCTCGTCGGCCGAGAGCTCGCTGTGGCTGGCGCACCACCTCATCACGCAGGCCGGCCGCGACCAGAAGGTCGACAAGCTGCTCGACGAGAAGACCGTGTACATCCGTCCGGTCAACAACCCGGACGGGCACGACATGTACCTGTACACCGCCCAGACCAACCGGTCGACGGTGCGGCCGTACGACAACGACGGGGACGGCAAGCGCGACGAGGATCCGGGTGAGGACCTCAACGGTGACGGGTACCTGAGCCAGATGCGCCAGTACGTCGGCGCCGGCAAGGGGACGCACGTCGTCGACGAGCGGGACCCGGCCAGGAACGCCATGCTCAACGTCGGCGCGGGCAAGGGCGACTACCTGATGTTCTCCGAGGGTACGGACAACGACGGCGACGGTCGCTACGACGAGGACGGTGTCGGCGGCCTCGACCTGCACCGCAACTACCCGTACAACTGGCACGTCATGCCGGAGGACGACGCCACCGACCGGAACCTGACCCAGGGCGGCGCCGGCGAGTACCCGTTGTCCGAGCCGGAGACCCGGCACGTCTACACCTGGCTGATGTCGCACACCAACATCGGCGCCGTCAACAGCATGGACACCCGGGTGCCCATGCATCTGCGGGGGCCCTCGACCTGCGACCCCGTCGAGTGCATGTACTCGACCGACCGCAAGCTCTACGAGCACTTCGACAAGGCGGGGGTCTCGTTCACCGGCTATCGGCATGCCGGCAGCGTCTACATCGACTACGCCACCCGCAACGGTGGCCAGCCGACGCCGCTGTTCGGGCACGGCCCCGACTTCGGCTACTTCCAGTACGGCGCCATCTGGTACGGCGACGAGATCTGGAACGGTGGTGACTTCACCGACTACGACAAGGACGGCAGGTACGCCGACTGGGAGCGGTCGCGGTGGTGCGCCGAGAACGGGCGGACGACCTGCTTCCTGCCGTGGACGAAGGTGGAGCACCCGAAGCTGGGGGCGGTCGAGATCGGTGGCATCAACCCGAAGTTCTGGTCGCAGAACCCTTCGGCCGATCTGATCGGCGGGTGGGCCACCAACCAGGCACGGTTCAACCTGTATCTGACCGAGTCCCTGCCGCAGGTCGACCTCAGCGACGTGAAGGTCAAGAAGCTCAAGGGCGCTCAGGGTGACGGAGCGACGCACGAGATCACGGCTTCGGTCCGGAACACCGGCCGCATCCCGACCGCTCTCGAGCAGGCGAAGGAAATCAAGATCGTCGCTCCGGACACCGTGAAGGTGGAGGGCGCGCGCGCCGTCGGAACCGCACCCCAGTTCTATCTGGACGGGGGCGACCGGCAGAAGGTCCGCCTGCGGGTCGTCAAGGTTGCCACCGACACCATCACGGTGCAGGCTGTCAGCGTCCGGGGAGGCCTGGACTCCGCGTCGGCGCGGCTGAACTGATCGCTCGAGAGGTCCCCGTCCCGCAGTGTGGGGCGGGGACCTCGCCATGTCGGCTCTCCGAAGGCGGCGACGAGAGGATCCGGTCGGTCTTCTGTGAGTCGATGAGGAGCGCAGCCGCGCGGTGGACGACTTCGGTGCACTGGGCTGCTCGGCAGGGACTGATCGTGGACGCGCGACGATCGTCCTACGCGCGTGTGGTGGCCGAGCGCAGGAGTGCGCTCGGCCACCACGACCCACGTCAGATCAGCGCTGACCCCCCAGGTACATCGCGTTGAACAGCAGCCGGTAGGTGCCGTGCGACTGGGCCCGGTGCTGCGGCTTGAAGCCGATCATCACCACCTGGCCGTCGCCCACCTTCGCAGTCACCACGGCCGCCTTGCCGCCGATGACGTCCTCGCCGAGGAGGAAGCCGCTCTTGAGCAGCTTGGTCTTCGGCCAGGTGGCCGCCACCGTGACACCCTCGGCGCCCTCGTCGACCTCGAACGCCGGGCCGTTGGCGACGAACGCCGACGCGTTCGGGCCGAACCCGGCGGCGACCGGGTCACTGGCGTCGAGGTTGAGGTTCAGCACCGACCCCGGGATGTTGTAGGTGGTCTCCGGTACCCCTTCGGTGACGTCCTTGACCGGTACGCCGAACGCCTTGATCGGCAGTTGGGCGGCCTTGTTCAGGGTCACCACCGTGCCGCCCGCCTCGACGAACGCCTTCAGGTTGGCCACACCCGCATCGGTCATTCCGCCGGTGTACTGCGGCGGCAGCGAGCCGGCCGCCCGGCCGTTGCGCATCGAGTTGTAGGTGGCGTCGGGCAGCACGATCGTGTCGAACTTCGCCCGCAGGTCACCGGCCCGGACCGACGCGTTCGTCAGCTTCTCGTACTGGAAGCCGAACTGGTCCAGGATCAGCCGGGTCCAACCCTCGTCGTAGTTGTTGAAGCCGTCGTACAGTCCGATCCGAGGCGCGACGAGTTCGGTCACCTTCGCCGGCTTCGCGTCCACCGCGGCGATGCTGAGCCCGAACTGGGTGGCGAGCCGCGTCACCCGCGCGTCGGTGCCCGGACGCGGTGTGACCAGGAACGTGCCAGCCGGCAGCTTGCCAGTGCGGGTGGTCACCTCAGCGCTGCTGTGGAAGACCTTGTCCCCCGCCGCGAGCAGGGCGTTCACGGCTGCCGAGCTGTCGTTGACCCGGGGGTCCAGGGCGTACGCGTACTTCGGCGCACCGGCCACCGCGCCGGTCGGCACCGTCGGCCAGTCGACCGCGACGGTCTCGGCCCGCACGGCCTGATCGAGCTTGTTGACGGTGACGCCCATCTGGAACGAGAGCGTGTATCCGGTGATGTCGTACGGCGGCTCGAGCGGGCCGCCGGGGTAGAGCCGGCGATCCGGGTAGACCTGCGGGTTGAGCAGGTCCAGCACCGCCGCCCGGTACGGCTGCGCCTCCCGGACGAGGTAGCTGCCGGCCGGGTACCTGCGGTCGCCCACCGTGAACGGCTTCACCGCGCGCTCGACCCGGATGTTGTTCCAGCGCAGCTTGTCCACCAGCTTCGTGGCGGTTGGGAAGTCCGCCTGATCCGCGGGGATCACGTAGGTGGTCGAGGCGCCGTTGCGCCCCCCGTCCCGGGCCATCTGCGCCGCGCCGTAGAGCAGGGCCTCGCGGTCGTCACTGGCCACGCGCAGCATCGCCCACGAGGCGGTCTTGATGTAGTCGCAGCTCTGCGACAGGTGCCACTCGCCGCCCTTCCAGGGGCTCGGGTAGAAGACCGAGGGCTCGCTGGTGGAGGTGCCGTCCGCGAAGGTCTTCGGGAAGGTCGCCGGGTCGTAGACCCGCGGCGTCGCCGAGGCGTGCGCGGTCTCGGTCAGGATGCCGATCTGGTTGTGGTAGTACGGCGCGGTCCGGGCGCCGCCGTTCCACCAGATGTCGTACGACTGGCGGGCCAGCGCGCCGCCCTTGCCCTCGCGTTCCAGCCGCTGGCCCATCGCGTCACCGACGATGTTGACGCCCCGGACCACCTGGGGGTGGATGTTCGGGTTCAGCGGGTCCTCGTACGGCGGGATGCTGATCCGGGCGGGGAAGACCGCGGTCTGGTGGACGTTGTGCATGACCTGCGGGATCCACTCGTGGAACAGTTGGCGCCCGACGTTCTGCGTCTCCTGCAGGTTGAACATGTACCAGTCACGGTTGTTGTCGTGTCCGGCGTACTTCTGGTACAGCTCGGGATAGCCGGCGTCCTGGTAGGGCCCGCCCAGGTTCTGCCGGTACCACTCGGCGACCTTCGTTCCGCCGTCCGGGTTCACGTTCGGCACCAGCAGGGTGATGAGGTTGTCCCGGATCTCTCGCGCCTCGGACGTCTCGCTGGTCACCAGGTCGTACGCGAACTGCGGGGCGGTCTGGTGCCCGGCCACCTCGGTGGAGTGGATGCCGAAGTCGACCCAGGCGATGGCCTTGCCGCCCTTCGCCAGCGCCCGCGCCTCCGGCTCGGAGAGCGAGTCGCCCTGCGAGAGGCGTACCGAGGTTTCCCGGTAGCGCTTGAGGTTCGCGTCCTTGAGGTTCTTCTCCGACGAGACGATGGCCATCAGCTGCGGCCGTCCCTCGCTGGTCTTGCCGATCTCCACCAGCTTCATCCGGTCGCTGGCCTTGTCGAGCTTGCGGTAGTAGTCGGCGATCTGCTCGTAGGTGGCCAGCTTGTAGTCGGTACACGGCGTCCAGCCGATCACCGACTCCGGCTTCGGTACCCGGTTCGAGGCGGTAGCGGTGGTCGCCGACGTCAACGCCGGCGTACCGAGCAGAGCCAGCGCGCATACGACCGGCAGCGCCGTCCGAGACAGTCTTCGTTTCACCTGATACCCCTTCGCAGTACAGGACGGAAAAGGGTCCGGCAGGGGCGGCCGCGCCAACTCGGATGGCTTGATTCAACAGGCTTCGATCGATGTCTGGAGCGCTCAGGGTGGCAATTGAGGAAATCTTGAGCCTCGCCACCCGCAATGAGGAAAAACGAACGGCGGGCATCGACTGCCCGCCGTTCGCACGTTACTGGCTGAGCTCGGCGACCTCCTCAGCCGTCAGGCGGAGCACTTGGGCCGGAGCCGCACCACGCGCGCCGGCGTCGGTCGGCGGGTCGGCCGGCCGCCGCAGATGCCAGTCCGTCACCGCCTGGTAGGCGGCCACCACCGACAACAGCCGGTCCTCGGCGTACGGGAGGCCGCCCAGGATGGTGCCGATCGGCAGCCCGGCGGCGGTGGCCCCGATCGGGAAGGCGATCTCGGGCAGGCCCAGGATGTCGAAGGGCACCGGGTCGGTCTGCACCACCACGTCGCAGCCGTCGAAGAGCTCGTTGAGCACCCGGTCCAGCAGCAGCAGCTTGGCCCGCTGAGTGGTGATGAACTCGTTGCCACCCAGCAGCGCTCCCTGCAGCCAGCTGGTCACCGACACCCCGAAGCCGCGCAGGTCGGTGCGCAGGTAGGGCATGAACGGCTCGGTGCGCTCGGGCAGCCGGGCGTTGTTGAAGTTGCTGCCGGTCAACAGGCTCCACTCGTCCGGCAGCGGCACGTCCACCAGAGTGGCGCCAGGGATCGCGGCGAGCTGCGCCAGGTACGCCGCACGGGCCAGTGCGGTGGGCGAGGTGCCGTTGGCGAAGCCCGGCAGCACCCCGATCCGGGTGTTCCAGCGCAGCTTGACGCGGCGGCGGTGATAGACCGGGCTGGCCGCGTCGATCAGGTCGGGCACCTGGGGCAGGCCCTGGCTGCGCGGGTCCATGGAGTCCTCGCCGGCCATCGCGGTCAGCATGATCGCGGCGTCCTTGGCGTCCCGAGCCAGCGGTCCCGGATGGTCGCGGGTGTAGGTGAGCGGGATGATGCCGGCCGCCGAGACCCGGCCCATGGTCGGCTTGAGGCCGGTCAGGTTCTGCGCGTTGGACGGGGCAGTGATCGAGCCGCCGGTCTGCGTGCCGATGCCGGAGGTTGCCATCCGGCCGGCGACCGCGGTGGCGGTGCCGGTGGACGACCCACCCGGGTCGATGCCGCGGTTGGTCGGCGCCCAGGCGTTCACCGTGGTGATCACACCGGCTGGCGTGGTGGCGCGGGTGGTCGCCAGCGGGCCCATCTGGGTCTTGCCGAGCACGATCGCACCGCTTGCCTTCAGCCGGGCCACCGCGGTCGCGTCGTACGGCGGCACGAAGTCCTGGAACAGGAAGGAGTTGGCGGTGGTGGGGACTCCTTCGGTGTAGTAGTTGTCCTTGATGGCCAACGGGATGCCGTGCAGCACGCCCTCTCGGGGCCGGCGTGCGGCAGCTCTCGCCGCCGCGATGGCGGCGTCGGCGAGCACCAGGTTGAACGCCTGGTAGCTGCCGTCGTACCGGGAGATGCGGGCCAGGTACGCCTCGACCAACTGCTCCGGGGTGAGGCTGCCGGCGCGGATGAGCCAGGCTGCCTCGGCGATGGTCAGCTCGGTCGGCTCGGCCAGTGCCGCCGGCCGGGGCTCGGTGTAGGCGTTGGGCTGGTCCAGTGGCCGTCTCCTCGTTCCCGGCCCGGTGTTGGTGGACAGGCTGCTGCTCGCCAGCGCCACCGAGGGCAGTCCGACGGTGGCGCCCACGGCTGAGGCGGTGGCCAGCGCGGCAGCGCGGGCCAGAAATGCCCGGCGGTCGACCGTACGATCGAACGGTTCGGACGTCATGCCTTCCGCCATTCCGTGCTGTTGGAGGGGTAAAGGACCGGCACGTGCTGCTGCGACAGCGCGTTCGCGACCTCGGGATCGGTGCCAACGGGTGCGGGTAGCTGGTATGCGGCGAGCGTCGCCACGGTGCCCCGCACGAAGGAGCGCAGGGAGGCGAGCACGGAGTCCCGGCCGGGCGAGCCGGTCTCGGGGTCGGGGGTGGTCCCGGGCGGAAGTTGGTCGAGGTCGATGCCGAGCGCGGCGAGCCGGGCGCGGATCAGAACGTTCAGCTCAGCGTCCGTCGGCGGAGTAGGTGCCATGACACTCCCAGGGATGTCGTGTGATCCGGTCGAGGTGGACTGACCGTAGGCCGGGCGCCATTCGCGACAGCCCGCTGTGGGCACAAGTTGCGCAACATTTGAGTTTGCCGATCACCAGCGCCCAGCATCGTGATCCGCGTGCTCGTTCCGGTGGCCGCGCACGGCAGCCCGTCACCGGCCCGCAAGGGCCGGTGACGGGGTCGGTGAGCGTACGGGGTGGACCGTCAGCGGGACGTGTCGGCGAGCCGCTTGTTGTAGACGTCGAACGCCACGGCGACGAGCAGGACGAGCCCCTTCACCACCGACTGCATCGACTGGTCGACGCCCATCAGCTGCATGCCGTTGCTCATCACCGCCATGACGAGGCGGCTCCGTTGCGTTGAGCGTTGCCAAGATCGAGGCAGACTTGAGCAGTGAAGTCATCGACCCGACCCGTTGCTGCCTCCGAAGTCGGCGTTCGCCGGGTTCCGGTTCCCGCCGGAGGTGATCCTCGTCGCGGTCCGCTGGTATCTGCGCTTCACCGGTTAAGACCGATGCGCGGACTACGAACGGACAAGACAGCGCAGGTGATCATCGCCGGACACGCGTTCATGCAGAACCTCCGCCAAGGACACTACGAACTCGCCATCGACACCCCGCCGACCATGAAAGTCGCCGCCGCGTTCACCGAATTCGCCCAAGCGCAACGAACACCCGGGCACGCCGTGACGAGGGGCGGTCAGCGATCTGGTGTCCCGAGTATGACGGTGAGGTCTTCTTCGGCCGCCAGCACAGCACCCTCGAACTCCAGCTGCGCGGCGGCCACTGCGACTGCCCGGTCATTGCCTGGCCAAAAGTGGGTGAGCATCAGTCGGCGGGCGCCCGCCCTGCGAGCCCAGTGACCGGCCTCGGTGGAGGTCATTAGATTGCGTGTGGGTCGGTTGGTCTCGCCGTCGCGGTCGGTGGCCTCGACGATGAACAAGTCGGCGTCGCGGCCGAGTTTGGCCAGCACGGGGGTCGGGCCGGTGTCTCCAGAGTAGGCCAACGCTATCCCGTCAGCTTGTATGCGGATGCCTGCGTTTGACACGTAGTGCGGGAGTGACAGTCCGGTCAGGTCGAACGGCCCCACCCGGTAGTTGCCGGGCAGCGGATGCATGTCGAAGACTGCGTGTAAGTCGACGTCCGGCTCCAGGCCGCTGATCCGGTCGAGCACGCCTGGCGGGCAGTACAACGGCAGCCGTGGTCCATCGAAGTCACCGTAGAACCGCATCCGGAACAGCCCGTGCAGGTCGATGCAGTGATCGGGGTGCTCATGGGTGATGACGACAGCGTCCACTGCACCATCTGGCCAGTGCCCGAGCAGCCGCGGCAGCGTGGCGTAGCCAAGGTCAAGCACCAAGCGGTAGCCGTCCCAGTCCACGGCGAACCCGCTACAGGCACGGCCGGGCTCGGGAAAGGCACCAGAACTGCCAAGCACGGTGACCTGTCGCATCCGCACAGGATGCCAGACCGCCAGCTATTTATCCGGCCTGGGCCTTCGAGAGTGGAGTGGATGACAGGCGCCGAATCCGCACTGTCAGTTCGGAAGGTGCGGATCCTCGTCGGTTCGGGCCAACGCCCAACTGAGTCCCCGCCGCTAGCCTCGATCTCGCGGTGACCACCGAACGTTCTCTGACACTTGAAACACCGCTGAGGCCACCAGTACGCCGGAGGCCTACTAAGCCAAAGCTGGCCCTATGTTTACGCCATCCCTTTCCAAGGTGAGCCCCGATGCGTAAACGTGAGACCGGCCCACATTGCGATGCCGACTTGTCAGACGGGGCGGCAATCCCCACGACGACCGTGGCCTGTTCTGGCGGTGTCCCGAATGCTGTGGCTGCTGGCATCGCTGGTCCGAAGGCGACGCGCGCCGCGCTAACAGAGCGCCACTTTCGATGCAGAGGGATCGTGCCCAGATGATCTTCACCCTGAAGCACTGGAGAGACGGGTTACCTAAGGGATGTCTCGTAACTGGGTGAAGGCGTTGCCCGGCACCGGGCCGGTGGTCAGCCGGTGAGGATGATGTTGTGGAGGTTGGCGATGCCGGA
>NZ_JBSFYQ010000061.1:0-28076 GCF_053599855.1 Micromonospora sp. NPDC005161 | reverse complement strand
CCGGCCAGCCGGTCCCCAGGTCGAGTTCGATCAGCCGCCACGGCGGTGCCGAGAAGCCCGCGCAGCGCCGGCGCGGACCGCCCCGGCGTCCAGCCGAGCGCCCGGTCCACCGCCGCGCCGGTGGCCACGCCGCCCAGGGTGGCAGCGGCCATCAGCACCGCCCGTCGCTCGCCGTCGAGCCGGTCCAGCTCCGCGCCGACCGCCCGGCGCACGTCGTCGGGCAGCGGGAGCGCAGCCGGGTCCGCGCCGTCGACGATGGAACGCACGTACGCCGTCGCGTGCCCGGGACGGCCGCCCACCACCGGCAGCAGCCGGTCGACAAGGGCCACCGGCTGCCCGGCCCGGGTCAGCAGGAGACGCAGCAGCCGGCCGCTCTGCACCGTGGCCAGCGGCCGGACCGCCACCCGGCGGGCCGCGCCGGGTCGGGTGTCGGCCCAGTGCGGCTGGTGCAGGGTGACCACGGCCAGCGGCAACCCGCGTGCCGTGGCGGCGGTGAACAGAGCGTGCAGGAACCGGCTCACCGCGGGTGCGGCCCGGTCCAGGTCGTCCACGGCGACGATCAGCGGCCGATGGGCGGCCAGGCGCAGCAGGGCGTCCCGGCAGGACGCGGCGCCGGCCAGCGCGGCCACCGAGCCGTCCGGGGCGGCCAGCAGCCGTTCCAGCGCCGGGACCGCCGCAGCGACCCGGGCCGGCGGGAGCAACGGTGTCAGGGTCGCCGTCAACCGGTCGCGGATCACCGCCGGGCCGTCACCGTGACGGATCCCGGTGAGCCCGCGGAGCAGGTCCGCGACCGGCGCGAGCACCTGGTCCGGGTACGGCTGGCAGGTCGCCACGCACCAGCGCACCGCCACCCCGTCCACCGTGGTCAGCGACGTGGTCAGCTCGTGCAGCAGCCGGCTACGTCCGCTTCCGGTCGGACCGACCAGGGACACCCAGCGCGGGTGGTGCTCGCGGACCGCCCGGCTCAGCTGGTCCCGCACGGTCGCCAGCTCGCGACGGCGGCCGATCAGCGGGCCGTCGTGCGGGTCGGCACTCGGGCGCACGGGACCGACGGCGTGCCAGACCGGGCCCGGCGGCACCCGCCCGGCGACCGGCACCGGTGCCAGTTGGCGCTGGGCGATCAGGCCGGCGGTGGCCCGGGCGGTGGCCGCGCAGAGCGCGACGGCGCCGGGTGGCGCGTACTCCTGCAGGCGGGCCGCCGCGGTGATCACCGCGCCGCTGGCCACGCCGTGACCGCCGTTGACGGCGCTGCCCAGGTCGACCACCACCTCGCCGGTGGCCACGCCGACACGCACCCGCAGCGCGATGTCACCGATCACCGGGCGGCGGTCCAGCGCGGCCTGGATCTCCAGCCCGGCGCGGACCGCCCGGTACGCGTCGAAGCCGTCGGAGTGCCGCGCGCCGAACAGAGCCATCACCGCGTCGCCGACGTACTTCTCGACCACCCCGTGCCAGCGGCGCAGCACGCTGGCGACGGTGGCGAAGTAGGCCCGTTGCAGCGCCCGGACGTCTTCCGGGTCCAGCCGGTCGACCAGTGCGGTGGAGCCGACGATGTCGACGAAGAGGACGGTCACCGTGCGTCGCTCCTCCGGCACCGGCCAGTGCGGGGCGATGGTCCGCTGCGTGATGATGGTGGTCATGGGTATCGCACCGGCCCTTCTCCCGTTGTTGGCTGACGACCCTCGGAGATTGGCATTCCTGGGCTGACGGGGGATCGGCAGAACGACGTATGTCGGCCACCCGCAACCTTTAGTCGCAATGTCGACGCGAGGAGTACCACAAGCGGCAGATGGCCGTAGAACGGTACGGGGGCGTGTGATTAGGCTGCGTGCCATGGCCAGCGATGTGGACACCGCACCGCTCGTGGGCCGGGCCGAGCTGGTGCAGACGGTTCGGTCCGCGTTGCTCGGTGACGTCACGCACGGGCAGACCGCCGCCGTCTTCCTGACCGGTGAGAGCGGTGTGGGCAAGACCCGGCTGCTCGGCGAGATCGGCGCCGGGTTGCGCGACCAGGGCGCGCTGGTGCTCACCGGCAGCTGCCTGGACATCGGCGACGCCTCCCCGCTGCACCCGTTGTTGCAGGCACTGCGGCGCTTCGACGCCGATCTGTCCACTTCGCACGCGCGCACCTCCTCGGCCGTGCGGGGGCTGTTGCAGATGTTCGCCGACGAGACCGCCGGCCCGGACGGCGCGGGCGCGCTGCTGGAACGGGTCTCTCGGGGGCTGCACCTGATCGCCGAGGGCCGTCCGCTGGTGCTGATCCTGGACGACCTCCAGTGGGTCGACCGGAGCACCCGCCAGCTGCTGCTCTACCTGCTGGCCGGGCTCGGCGACCTCCAGCTCTCGGTGCTCGCCGCGGTCCGCGCCGAGTCGCTGCAGGGTGCACACCCGTTGCGTCGGGTGCTCACCGAGCTGCGTCGACTGCGTACGGTGCGGGTGCTCGACCTGTCCCCGTTGGACCGCGCCGGCACCGAACGGCTCGCCGCCGCGGTGGTCGGCCGGGAGCTCACCGCGGACGCGGCCGAGCAGGTGTGGCAGCGCAGCGGCGGCAACCCGTTCGTCATCGAGGAGCTGGCCCGCGACCTGCGCGACGGCCGGGACGGGCTGTCCGAGACGCTGAGGGAGATCTTCCTCGCCCGGGTCGACGCGCTGCCCCAGCACGCGCACGCGGTGGTGCACGCGGTGGCCGCCGGCGTCGAGCCGGTGGAGCACTGGCTGCTGGCCCAGGTGCTCCGGCTGCCCGAGGAGGAGCTGATCGAGGCGGCCCGCGCCGCCGTGGCGCACCGGCTGCTGGTCGGCGCCGACGACGGCTACCGGCTGCGGCACCGCCTCGTCGCCGAGGTCCTGGCGCACGAGCTGCTGCCGGCCGAGCGTTCCGGGTTGCACCGTCGCTACGCCGAGGCGCTGACCGCCGCGCCGGCCGAGCTGCACCAGGCCCGACTGGCGCACCACTGGCGGCTGGCCGGCGAGCCGGCCCGGGCGTTGCCGGCGGCGGTGGCCGCCGCGCAGGAGGCCGAGCGGCTGCACGGCTACGCCGAGGCGCACCGGCACTGGTCGGCGGCATTGCAACTGGCCGGCGACCCCGGCACGCCGGGTGTGGACCGGGTCGAGTTGCTCGGGCACGCCGCCGAGGCGGCCCACCACTGTGGGGAGCACGCCCGGGCGCTGGCCCTGCTGGAGGAGCTGGCTGTGGTGCAGGGCGGCGAGCCGAGCTGCGCGCTGCACATCCGCCGGGCCCGCTACCTGGCCGCCGCCGGGCGCTCGGCGCTGGCCGAGGAGGAGTACCAGCGGGCGTTGGAAGCGGCCGACTGCTCCCCGGGTGAGCGGGCCACCGCCGCCGCGCACCTGGCCGAGCTGCTGCTGCACCTTGGCCGGTACGCGGACGCCGGCCGGCGGGCCCGGGAGGCGCTGGCGCTGGCCGCCACGGTGGAGGGATCCACCACCGAGGTGGTGCTGGCCAGCTCGGCGCTCGGCTTCAGCGGCGCCTACCTGGAAGACCCGGACGCCGGGCTGGCGGTGATGCGCCAGGCGCTCGACACCGCCGAGCGCGCCGGCCGGCCGGAGGACGTGGCCTGCGCGTACCTGCACCTGGCCGAGCTGCTCACCGGTCCGCTGAACATCCTCGAGGAGGGGGTGGTGGTGGCCCGCCGGGGCGCCGAACGGGTGGCGGAACTGGGGCTGGGCCGCACCTGGGAGACCCGGCTGCTGGCCATCGCCACCAACGGGCTGTTCCGGGTGGGCCAGTGGGCCGAGGCCGAGAAGGTCGTCGCCGCCGCGCTCCGGCACCGCCCGTCCGGGGCGGACGCCGTCGAGCTGCTGCTGGCCCGGTGCCGGCTCTCGGTGGGCTACGGCGACATCGACGCCGCCGACCGGGACCTCGACGCGGTGGCCACCGTGCTCGCCGGCGGCGGGGCCCGGCACGTCATCCCCCTGCTCACCCTGCGCGCCGGGCTGGCGATGTGGGAGGGCCGGCACGACGTGGCGCGGCAGGCGGTGCAGCGCGGCCTGACCGAGAGCCGCTCGGACGACGTGACCATCCTCTCCGCGCTGGTCTGGCACGGCCTGCGCGCCGAGGCGGAGGCGCACGCCAGCCGCACGGTGGCGGTCGACCCGACGGCGGTGCGCCGGCTGCGGGAGGTCGCCGAGCGGGTGGCGCGCAAGAGCGCGTCCGCGGCACGTCCGGTGCGATCGGTGGTGGACGGTTTCCTGGCGCTCTGCGCCGCCGAGGTGAGCCGACTCGACGGCAGCGACCCGGAGCTGTGGGCCAATTCGGTCGCCGAGTGGGAACGGCGCAACCACCCCTACCCGGCGGCGTACTCGCGGCTGCGGCAGGCCGAGGCGTTGCTGGCGCGGCGCAGTCGGGTGGCCACGGCCGCCAAGCTGCTGCGCGAGGCGTACCGGGTGGCGCAGGGGTTGGGCGCGGTGCCGTTGACCTCCGAGATCCGCGAGCTGGCCGGGCGGGCCCGGGTGTCGCTGGAGGAGCACGAGGCCACCGACCGTACGCGGGGCGCGGCCGCGGCCGAGCCGGTCGACGACGAGCTGGCGGCGCTCACCGCGCGGGAGCGGGAGGTGCTCGTCCTGGTCGCCGAGGGACTGACCAACAAGGAGATCGGGCAGCGGCTGTTCATCAGCGAGCGGACCATCGGCGTGCACGTGTCGCACATCTTCGACAAGCTCCAGGTCCGTAGCCGTGTCCAGGCCACCGCCATCCAGTTGCGCGGTCGGCGCGGCTGATCGACCGGTCGGTCAGTCGGCGCGCCTGTGCGCGCCGGGATACGTCGTTCTACTGATCCGGCGGTCGATGTCGGCTGAAAGGCTGAGCACCGTCGACGGCGGCACGGGGGTGCCGCGGACCACCATGGAGGAGAGATGACCGAACCGGTCTGGGGGCCCGTGCACCGGGACATCGTCGACCTGCTCGCCGACCATCCGGCGGACGTGCCGGCCGTTGTCGATCACCTCACCAAGCTCCAGGACCTTCTGGTGCGGCTGCCTCCGTTGGAGGAGAGCTGCCCGTTGGCCGACTTCAACAAGCTCTACCTGACCATCACCAGCAGCGTCCTGGACGGGCTGTACGACGACCGCTTCGTCGACCCGGTCTTCCTCTCCCGGCTGGACGTCGAGTTCGCGGCGCGGTATTTCGACGCGATGCGACTGTGGACCGACTCCAGCCCCGGCACCCCGAGGGCGTGGTCGTGCCTGTTCGAGCGGATGCGCGGGCCGGACGCCCGCCCGCTGCCGTCGGCGGCGGCCGGTGTGAACGCGCACATCAACTTCGATCTGCCGTTCGCCCTGGTCACCACGTTCGACCACCTGGAATCGGAGCCGGTCGACGGCAGCGACCAGCACCACGACTACCTCGAGATCAACAACATCTTCGCCGACAAGATCCCCGGCCTTCGTCGGGGTTACCTGGAGCGGTGGCAGCTGCTCATCGACATGCTCAACGGGGACATCGACGACTGGTACCAGGGGGAACTGGTCGAGTACACCCGCGATGTCGCCTGGCGCAACGCGCAGAAGATCTGGCGGTGCCGGCACGATCCGGACGCCCGCGAGTGTGAGCGCACGCGGTTGGACGACAACGCCGCGGCGCTCGGCCGGTTGCTGCTCTCGCCCCTGGGGGCGTTCCTGCAGTAGCCGGGACGGGGGGTCCCCGCGCTCCGCCCGATGGGGGGCGGCGGAGCGCGGGGACGCGTCCCGCCCCGCCAGCTCCACCCACCCCGCGACGCCGCCTGCGGAATGCGGTCGGCTCCGGGTGACAGCCGGCCGACCCCGGGGGGTGTCGACCGTCTGCCGTCGTCGGCCGGCCCGGGGGGTGTCGGCCGGCGGTGGGGGAACCGGCGGGGAGGGGCCGCGTCGCCGGTGGCGGGAGATCCGACCGGACGGGGGGTGTCGCCGAGCCTTTACGGGGTACGCCCGCGCCATGACCGTCCTGGCCCGGCGCCGGCCCGCCGCCCGACCCCGGCCCGCGCGGCCCGGCCCACTGAGGCCGGGTGGCCCGGTGCCGCGACCCACCGTCCGTCCCGGTGCGCCATGACCGGCCCCGCGACCCGGTTCCCGTTCCGCTTCGACCCGGTGTTCCGCCCGGCGTTGGCGCTGCTGGGCGTCCGGCCGGCGACGGCCTGGGTCACCGTCACCGACCGGGATCTTCTGATTCGGTACGGGCCGTGGCGGTTGTACACCGACCGGGCCAACGTGACCGGCGTCGAGGTGAGCGGCCCGTACCGCTGGTGGCGGGCGATCGGCCCGCACGTGTCGCTGGCAGACGGCGGTGTGAGCTTCGGCAGCAGCACCGCCGGCGGGGTCTGCCTCCGCTTCGGCGTACCGGTGCCGGCCATCGCGCCCGGGGGGCGGCCCCGGCATCCGGCGGCCACCGTGACCATCACCGATCCGCCCGCCCTGGCTCGGCTGCTCGCCGGCCCGGACCTGCCCTGAGCAGGCCACCGGCCTGCCCGGTTCCGCCGGTCCCGCCGCGCGGTACCGCCTACCGTCTGAGCAGGACCTGCGAGCGTGGGACGGGCGATGGCTGACGAGCACCGGGGGAAACCGCGACGCTGGAGCGGGCGCCGCCACCAGGCCACCGGCCCGGACCCGGCGCTGCGCGCGGCCCGCGACCCGGCCCGTCCGCACCGGGGCGGCCGGCAAGGTGTCGTGGTGCCCGAACGGGTGGCCAGCCCGGTCCGGCCGATGCCGCCGGCCAGCCCGCTGCGCCGGTGGCTCTTTCAGCACCAGGTGCAGCCGCCCGGCCCGGAGGCGATCGAGGGGCAGAGCCGGGCGCACGCCTGGTGGCAGGTGATGTGCCTGACCGGCGTGGACTACTTCTCGACCCTGTCGTACCTGCCGGGCATCGCGGCGGTGGCCGCCGGGGCGCTCTCGCCGCTGGCGACGCTGCTGATCGTCGCGCTCACCCTGTTCGGCATGCTCCCGATGTACCGGCGGGTCGCCCACGAGAGCCCGAACGGACAGGGTTCGGTGGCGATCCTGGAGCGGCTGCTGCCGTTCTGGCGGGGCAAGATCTTCGTGCTCGTGCTGCTCGGTTTCGTGGCCACCTCCTGGATCATCACGATCACCCTCTCCTCGGCCGACGCCACCGTGCACCTGCTGCAGAACCCGTACCTGCCGGAAGCCCTGCACGGCCGCTTCGTCCCGGTGGCGGTCACCGTGGCGCTGCTGCTCATCCTCGGCGGGGTCTTCCTGCTCGGCTTCCGCGAGGCGGTGGTGGTGGCCATCCCGCTGGTCGCGATCTTCCTGCTGCTCAACGCGGTGATCGTGCTGGTCGCGCTGACCCGGATCGTGGCCGACCCGGGCATCGTGTCGGACTGGACCACCGCGGTGACCGCGGACGGCGGCGGGCCGGGCGGCGTGCTGCTCACCGCCGCGTTGGCCTTCCCGCTGCTGGTGCTGGGGTTGTCCGGGTTCGAGACCGGGGTCAGCATGATGCCGCTGGTGGCGGCCCACGGGCCGGACCCGCAGGCCCGGCTGGCCGCGCGGATCCGCAACACCCGCCGGCTGCTCACCACCGCCGCGCTGATCATGTCGGTGTACCTGATCTCGACCACCTTCGTGACCACGGCGCTCATTCCGGCCGAGGAGTTCCGGCCGGGCGGCGCCGCGAACGGCCGTGCGCTGGCCTTCCTGGCGCACACCTACCTGGGTGAGCTCTTCGGCACCGTCTACGACGTGAGCAGCGTGCTCATCCTGTGGTTCGCCGGCGCCTCGGCGATGGCCGGCCTGATCAACATCGTGCCCCGCTACCTGCCCTCGTACGGCATGGCCCCGGAGTGGGCGCGGGCGGTGCGCCCGGTGGTGATCGTCTACACCCTGGTCAGCGTGGCCCTCACCATCGCCTTCCGGGCCGACGTCAACGCCCAGGCCGGAGCGTACGCCACCGGCATCCTGGCGATGATGGTCTCCGGCGCGGTGGCGGTGACCATCTCCGCGGCCCGCCGCCACCGGCGCACCGCCGCAGTCGGCTTCACCGTGCTGACCCTCGTGCTGCTGTACGCGCTGGTGGAGAACGTCATCGAGCAGCCGGACGGGATCACCATCTCGGCGCTGTTCATCCTCGGCATCATCGGGGTCTCGCTGGTCTCCCGGGTCACCCGGACCACCGAGCTGCGCGCCGAGCGGATCGAGTTCGACGAGCCGGCCCGCCGGTTCATCACCGAGTCGCTGGCCCACGACGGGCAGCTGCACCTGATCGCGAACAAGCGGCAGAGCGGCTCGGTGAAGGAGTACACCGTCAAGGAACGGGCGCAGCGCGGGATGAACCCGGTGCCCGGCGCCGCCGACGTGCTGTTCCTGGAGATCGACGTGGTCGACCCGTCGGAGTTCAGTCAGGTGTTGCGGGTGCACGGGGTCGAGGTGGGTGGCTTCCGGGTGCTGCGGGCCAGCAGTCCGGCCGCGCCCAACGCGATCGCCGCCATCCTGCTGGCCCTGCGTGACGCCACCCGGGTCCGGCCACATGCGCACTTCGAGTGGTCGGAGGGGAGCCCCATCGCGCACCTGCTGCGGTATCTGATCCTCGGCCGTGGGGACACCCCGCCGGTGGTACGGGAGATCATCCGGCGTACCGAGCCGGACCCGCTGCGCCGGCCCGGCATCCACGTCGGCGGGTGATCGAGGCGCGATCCGGCGAACTTTGAAGACGAATGGCAGTATTCTTCACGTTCATACCTGGCTGTCCGTATTGCGCCTTTATCGTGGCCTTTGGTGGTCGACGGCGCGTCGATCCCCCCGCGCCCGGATCGGCGCGCGGTCACGTTCACGCAGCCAGGAAGGCAGGCACCTTGATGTCCACATACCGAGGTGGAGATCGTTCGGCACGACCCAGACGGCGGTCCCGATGGTTCTTAGCCGGCGGGTTCCTGGCCGGGAGCCTGGTGGTGGGAGCGGCCGGCGTGGCCGGCGTCGCCGCCGCCGCCGACCGCGACGTCTCCGTCCCGGGCCTGGGCCGGCTGACCGCGGCGTCCCGAGACGACGACCGGACCGCGCCGGAGCGCGAGGAGGGCCGCGACGGAGCTGAGCCCGCCCGTCCGGACACCCCGGGGACCGGCAAGCGCGGCGTGGTGTCGGTGCCCTGCGACGCGGCGAAGCTGGTGGCGGCGCTGGTGGCGGCCAACGCCGAGGGCGGCGCGGAGCTGCGGCTCGCGCCGAAGTGCCGGTACACCCTCACCGAGGCGTTCCACGAGACCGACCAGTACGACGGCGGAATCCGCGACGCGCGGGAGACGGCGGACGCCGCGGAGATCCCCGGCGACGCCGACGCGCCGCCGCACAACCCGGCCGACGACACCGCCGGCCTGCCGGTGATCTACCAACCCATCACCATCGACGGCGCCGGCGCCACCATCGCCCGCGACGCCCAGGCCGCGGCGTTCCGCTTCTTCACCGTCCGCGACGGCGGCGAGCTGACTCTGCGCGACGTGGAGCTGCACAACGGCCGCTCGGCCATCGAGGGCGGCAGCGTGCACGTCGTGCACGGCGCCACCGCCGTGGTGGAGCGGGTCACCGTCACGCAGAGCACGTCGCTGTCTCCCGAGGGCGGCGGCGGCGGGATCTTCAACGACGGCAACATGGTGGTCACCGACTCCACGTTCATCGGCAACAGCGCGTCCGGCGCCGCGGGCAAGGGCGGGGGCCTGCTCAACGGCGGTGTGCTGACGCTGAAGCGCTCCGAGTTCCACCGCAACAGCGCCAACGGCTACGGCGGTGGGCTCGGCAACTACCGGGGCGCGGCCGAGGTGGAGAGCACCACCTTCGCGCAGAACAGCGCCAGCCAGGGCGGCGGCCTGGCCAGCTTCTCGGCCCGGACCAAGGTCTCCGACACCGAGCTGCTGAACAACACCGCACAGATCGGCGGTGGCGCCGCGAACTCCGACGCGGTGCTGATGATGCGCAGGATGACCATCCGCGGCAACACCTCCACCGTCAACGGCGGCGGCATCTCGACGGTGCAGGGCCTGCTGCCGCTCGACGACAGCGTCGTCGACGGCAACACCACCCACGGCATCGGCGCCGGCATCTACGCCGCCAAGTCGAATCTGCTGGTGCGCGGCAGCGACGTGACCGCCAACGAGGCGGTCGGCGCGACGTCCATGGGCGGCGGCGTCTACGCCACCCAGGGCTCGGTGGCGATCTACACCAGCAAGGTCACCCGGAACGCGGCCACGGTGAAGCCGGGCGGCATCTTCGGGGAGCGCGCCCAGGTCAAGATCGACGACGAGAGCGTGGTCGTCGAGAACGAGCCGACCAACTGCGAGGCCAGCGCGGTACCGATCGCGCACTGCTTCCGCTGAGTCGGGACCGCGCGCACACCGTGCGCAGCCGGCCGCCCGGACGTTCGTCGCGATCGTCCGGGCGGCCGCTGTCATCCGCTCACCGCGTGCAAACCAGCCTCCTAGGATGCGGTAGGCGGTGTGCCCCGCCCGACGCGCGACGGGACCGCCGGGGGAGGACCGACCCCCACGGCCGCCCGGACAGCGAACGGCCCGCGCCCCAACGGGGCGCGGGCCGACGTCCAGTCCTACTTGGACGGCTCGGGCAACTCACAGTCGACCTTGGGGTTCGCGCCGATGTAGTTTAGGGGTCCGGCCACGATGGTGACCAGAATCGTGCCGGCTTCGGCGCAGTTGGTGTCGTCGCCGCCGTAGTAGCCCCGCTGGCCGGCGGCGATCGCGCCGATCAACAACCAGATCACGACGATAACTCCGAGTATCGAGGTGCCGCGCATCGCTGCCTCCTGAGGGAATGTGGTGGTTCGAGGTGCAGGCGTTGTACCCAATCGGGCCGAGCCGCTAACTGCCGGACGGATGACCCTGCGGATCGTCCGTCCGGCCGATACCGGCCGCCGTCGGTACAGCCCTGGCATCGGTCACCCGCACCGGGTAGGGCGAGCCTGCTATCGGATCGACGACGGACCGGCCGTCACACCGGTCCTCCGACGTAGAACTGCCTCACGGCCCCCGCCGAGGAGGACTCATGGACGCCCCGACGCCGCCCCTGTACCTGGACCGCCCCGAGGACGTGGCGGTCGCTGCCCGCGCGCTCGCCGGCGGCGCGGTCGTCGCGGCGGCCTTCGCCAACTTCTACGTCATCGTGACCCGTCCGGACGCGGCCACCGTGCGACGGGTCAACCTGGCCAAGGGCCGCCCTGTCCACCAGGTCGGCAGCATCACCACCGCGGTCGGCCGGATCCCGGCCATGTTCGACTGGTCCCGCATCTCACCCCGGTTGCCGGTCGGCCGGGTGCGGGCCCTGATGGACGCCCTCTACGGCGCCGGGCCGTTCGGCTTCCGTGGCCCGGCGGCGGACCGCCTGCCGGAACACCTCACCCAGCTCGACCAGGGGCTGCGCACCACCCAGGTCATCGCGCCCGGCCTGACCTGCCCGTCCAACGCCTTCTTCGAACGAGCGCTCGCGGAGACGGGATCGGACCACCTCTACATCACCTCGGCGAACCGGTCCCGGCACCTCACCGGCGTGGCCGAGGAACCCGCGCACTGGAAGGCCGGCGGCCTCGCCGCCGATTTCGCCCACCTCGACGACCTGGTGGTGCTCGCCCACCGGGACGAGGCGGCGGCCCGTGCCGCCTACCCGGGGTACCTCACCACGTCGGTCACCCTGCTCTCCTTCCACGCCCCGGAGGGCGAACTGGAGGAACCGCCGGTGCTCACCGTGGACCGGCACGGCTCGCTGCACCTGGACGAGGTGCGCCGCGCCGCCGCGCCGCTCGGCCTCCAGGTGCGTCTGGGCGAAGCCGCCAGGCAGCGGTTGCAGGTCCGGGGGTACGGCCGGGGCGCTGGTGTGAGCAGCTACCGGATCGGCCTGGTGGTGCCCAGCTCGAACACCACCATGGAGACCGAGATCCCGGTGATGCTGCGCCGACGCGAGACCGTCGACCCGACGGTCCACTTCACCACCCACGCCAGCCGGGTACGGCTGCACCAGGTGACCCCCGACGAACTGGCCCGGATGAACCGCTCCGCGGTCCGGTGCGCCGCCGAGCTGGCCGACGCCCGCTGCGACGTGCTCGCGTACGCCTGCCTGGTGGCGGTGATGTGCGAGGGTCCCGGCGCGCACGAGCGTGCCGAGCAGCGGTTGGGCCGGGCGGCCGGCCGCGCCGGGCACGGTATGCCGGTGGTGACCAGTGCGGGCGCGCTGGTCGCCGGGCTGCGCGCGCTGGGTGCCCGCCGGGTGGCGCTGATCGCGCCGTATCTGCCCCCGCTGACCGCGACCGTCGCCGGCTACCTCGCCGGGCACGGTGTGCGGGTGACCGAGGCGGTGAGCCTCAGCGAGCCGGACAACGTCGCGGTGGGACGCATCCCCACCCAGCGACTGGTGGAGCTGGCCGACCGGCTGGACGTGACCGACGTGGACGCGGTGGTCCTCTCCGCTTGTGTGCAGCTGCCGTCGCTGGCCGCGGTGCCGCAGGTCGAGGCCCGTCTCGGCCGCCCGGTGCTCACCGCGGCCACCGCCACCGTGCATCAACTGCTCACCGGCCTGGGCGTCGAGCCGTACGTGCCGGACGCGGGTCGGCTGCTGGCCGGGGCGGCGCCGCGCTGACCGGAACCCCACCGACCGGGCCGCGCCGGCGGTACCGCCGAGCGGTCGGTTCAGTGCGGCGGGGCGGGGGCCTCCGGCGGCTTCCCACGGCTGCGCCGAAAATCCGCGTACGCCACGCCGGCCAGCACCAGCATGGCTCCCAGGGAGGCGAGGACCGGCGGCAGGAACAGCGCCGCGGGTGCGATGGTCAGCAGCGCCAGCAGACCGCCCGGGCGGGACAGCGACACCCGGCTGAACACCTCGTACTCGAAGGAGGCCCGGCCGGCCAGGAACAGTGCCGGGCCGCCCAGGATCACCGCCAGCCAGGCCGGCGGCGTGCGCCCGGGCGGCTCGTGCAGCACCAGGTGGAACCCGGCGGCCGTCGTCACCACCCCGGCGACCATCAGCAGGTGGGTGTACGGGGCGGTGAACAGGAACTTGCTCGGTTCCCTGGACGCCTGAATGGCCACCGGCAGCAGCTCGCCGGACTTGTGGACGTAGATCCGCCAGAGCAGCAGGGTGGTCAGGAACGCCACCGCGAAGGCTCCGATGTTCACCACCTCGGAGTGCGCCAGGCTGAACATGGTGCCGATGGTCAGGATGGCGTCGCCGAGGGCGATGATGAAGAACTGCTGGTAGCGCTCGGAGAGGTGCTCCGCCGTGACGTTGCGCTGCTGCTCCGGCACCACGCCGAGGCCGGGCACCGGGTACGCGAGCCGGAAACCGCCGTAGTCGATGGCGAGCGCGAGGGCCCAGCAGAGGATCCGGGCGTTGTCGCTGACGAACCCGCCGATGATCCAGGGGACCGCCGACACGGCGAACCACACGAAGATCCGCGCCGCCCGACGCTGGGTCTGCGGTTCGCGGCGCACGATGGGCATCAGGAACAGCCCCCGGCCGAGGTGGATCGCCACGTAGGTGACGGCGAAGACCAGCCCCCGGGCGCCGAACGCCTCCGGGATCGCGGTGGTCATCAGCAGCGCGCCGAACATCACCGCGGTGATCAGCAACTTGATCTCGTTGCGTTCCGGGTCGTACATGTCGGTGACCAGGGTCGTGATCGCCCAGGTCCACCAGACGGCGGACAGCAGGATCAGCGCCTCCGCGGCGCGCTGCCAGTCGAGGCCGATGACCATGGTCCGGGAGATGAGCGCGAGCGCCACCACGTACACCAGGTCGAAGAAGAGTTCGAGCAGCGTCACCCGGCGCGGGGCCTCCGGGTCGCGCATCGGGGGGCGGGACCCGAACCCCGGCGCGGCGAAGTGCACGGGTTGCTCCTGCGGTGCCGTCGACGTGGCGGGCCGTCCGGCCCAACCTGACCGACGGTAGCGAGCAGCCGACGACGTCACCCGCCGATCGTCCGGTCTTCCCCCGACCGGGGCGATCGACTCGGTTTCCGCGAAGTCGGGGCGTCCCGGTCGCGGGGACAGGCCGGTTTCCTGGAAGCCGAGGAGGAATCAGGCCCCGGCGGGCCGTCCTGCGAGGACGGCCCGCCGGGGCCCGGTATCCGTGGTCAGCCCCGGGCGTCGCCCGGCAGCACGGCGGCCATCTCGTCACCGGCGCCGGCCAGCACCCGGGCCTGCTGCGGCCAACTGGCAAGGCCCGGCGCGGCCCGCAGGCCGGCGGCCCGGATCAGGTCGCGCAACGCCGGCTCGTCCAACTCGCCGAGCTGGCCGTAGGTGCGCACGCCGGCCGCCTGCAACGCGGCCGCCATCTTCGGCCCGACCCCCTGGATCCGGCGGAAGTCGTCGGCCGGGCCCTCCTGGTCGGTGTCGGCGCCGCTCGGCGCGGTGTCGGCCACCGGACGGACCGGCCGGGTGGCGGTGGCGGTCGGCCGGACCGGCGGCGTGGCCCGCACCGGCTCCGCGTCGACGTCGGCCGGCGCACCGGTCACCGGCGCCTCCGCCGACGTCGTGTCGACAGCCGTGACCTCGGTGTCCACGGCCTCGGCCGGCGTCGTGTCGGCGTGCGGCGCGTCGGTGGGTCGGACGTCGTCGTCCCCCGGCTGGCGGGGAGCGATCACCGTCGCCGGGGCGGGCTGCTCCTCGACCGCGACCGGCTCCGGCTCTGCGCTGGGCTCGGGCCGGAGGTCGTCCGCGTCGGCGGCAGGGCTGGCCGGTGGAGCGTCGGTCAGCGCCATGTCGGCCGGGTCGGTGGTGCTCGGGGCGTCGGCCGGGGTGGGACCGTCCGACGTGGCGTCGGTGGTCACCGCGGCCGGCGCGCTGACCGTGTCCACCGGGGCCGGCTCGTCGGCGACCGCGGCCGGCGCCGGGTCGACGGTCGCCGCTGGCCGGGCCTCGTCGGTGGTGGCCGCCGGCGGCGGCGTGGTGACCACGGCCAGGCCGGCGACGGGGTCGCCGTCCACGATCGACGGACCCTGCCCGCTGGCCCGTACGCCCTGCCGGCCACGCAGCAACCACCCGGCGGCCAGGCCCAGCAACAGCGCCAGCACCACTATCAGCGAGTGTCCGATAGACCACTCCACGGCGAACCTCCCTCTCACCTCGTCGGAAAAGTCACGAGAAAAACTCGCCGCAGCTTTGCACATGCGCTTTGACGACGACAGGGAGGCTCGGTCGGGGGCGGTACGGGTGGGACGGTCTCTGCGCCGGGTGCCCGGCGGGTGACACAGTGTCGCGGCGGACGCGACGGATCCGGGCCGGCGTCGGAACGCCGGGCCCGGATCGGCGGGACCGGGGCGGTGCGCGATCAGTCCTGGTCGCCCTCGTAGGTGTGGAAGTCGTCGACGAAGCGGCGACGCAGCGGTGGTACCCGGCTGGTCACCCCGAAGTAGCCGCGCGCGCCGAGCAGCGCGAGCCGACCCACCACCGGCCGGTACATCCGGTCGTCGCCGTTGGTGCCGCTGCGGTTCAGCGACTCGCTGACGCGCGCGAAGCCGTACGGCACCATCGCCGCCTCGTAGTCGGCCACCGCCTGCAACAGCGTCTTGTCGCCGGCGACGGCGCGGGTCAGCTGCTGGCAGAGCAGCCGGGCGTCGCGCAGCGCGGTGTTCGCGCCCAACCCGCGACCCGGTGTCATGGTGTGGATGGCGTCGCCGAGCAGGGTGACCGTGCTGCTCTTCCACGGCGGTACCGGCTCGGACGTGGCGACCCTGATCGGCACGGCGCTGTCCGGGTCGCCGCGGGTCAACAGCTCGCGCAGATGCGGATGCCAGTTCGGGGTGAGGTCCAGGGCCACCCGCACCAGGTCCTCGCCACGGCGCTGCATGACGTCGGCCGGGAACCGGCGGGCGGCGCTCCAGATGATCAGGTTGATGTTGTCGGTGGTGGTGTCGTGGGACAGGCCGGGCCAGTTCCTTCCGCAGCAGCGCGGCGTCGGCGTCGTCGACGCCGGGCTTGATCGCCCGTTCAGCGTCCCACTTGAACTCCATCACGTGCAGCACGCCCATCGTCCCGCCGGCGCCGAAGATCAGCGAGATGCCCTGGCGCACCCGCTCCGGTACGAGGTCGCGAGTCTGCGCGGTCAGCGGGATCCGGGTGGCGATGTTGATGGTGCCGGCGTCCCGGGTGACCGCGTGCGGCAGGTACTGGCGGCGCACCGCCGAGTGCGTGCCGTCCGCCGCCACCAGCAGGTCGCCGGTGGCGCTGCTGCCGTCGGCGAAGTACGCGGTGACCGTCCCGTCGTCGCGCTGCTCGTACTCGACGAAGGTCTTGTCGAAGTGCACCACGTCGGTCAGGCCGGTCAACAGCACCTGGCGCAGCACCATCCGGGCCACCGAGTGCTCGGTGTGTACCGGGTCGGCGTCCGGTCGCAGCTCGAACGAGGCGGTCTGGCGCAGCCGCTGGGTGACCACGTTGAAGTAGCGCGGCGGCCGGGCACAGGTGGCCAGGAAGGTGGCGAACAGCTCCGGTGGCAGGCACTCCTGCAGTGCCCGGCTACCGGTCGGACCGATACCCACCCGGTAGCCGAGCAGTCCCTCGGCGCGGTGGCGGTGTCGCTCGTAGACGGCGACGCTGATCCCGGCGCGGCGCAGCCCGTGTGCCAGGCACAGCCCGCCGGTGCCGGCGCCGATGATCAGGACGTGCGGTGGCGGCGCGGACACGTCGACCGTCCGCTCAGCCGGCCGGGTGCGCCGCGGGGGCCTCGGCGGCGTCCCAGCGATAGAAGCAACCGGCGATGGCGTCCCGGGGCGAGCGCCAGGTCGGCAGGTACGGCGAGGTGTGCGCGGAGAGCCGCTCGTTGACCTGCCGGAAGAGCGGGTGGTTGCGGGCGGCGGCGAGGGCGTCCGGGTCGACGTCCGAGGTCTCCATCAGGTGTACGTACAGGTCGTTCAGGCAGTACAGGGACCGGTGCGTGACACCGGTCAGGCCGGGCAGTTCGGTGGCGTCGGATTCGGCGAAGATCTGCGCGACCCGCCCCTCCGCGCCCGGGATGATCCGGCTGACGATCAGTAGACGACTCATGGGGACCCCTTCCGCCGTGGCTTCCCCGACCCTCGGGTCGGCGCCGCGTGCTCCTGTGCGCCCACCGTGCCGCAGTGCCTGTCACGTCACCGTCACTTGCGCCGGCCGGCCGGTGACGGACGGGCGGCACCCTCCCGGCTGGCCTCGCGGATCGGGGCGAGGGTGTCGTCGAGCAGGGCGCTCATCGCGGGGCTGGGCTCCAGGCGCAGCTCCCGGCGCAGCAGGTCGCGGTAGACGTAGAAGGCGTGCACGGCCTCGAAGGCGTTGCCCTCGGCGAGGTGGATGCGCACCACCAGCCGGTGTGGCGTCTCGCGCAACGGTTCGGCGGCCATCGCCTCCAGCGCGGCCTCCAGCGCCTCACCGTGGCGCCCGGCGACGAGATGCTGCCCGGCCACCCGTTCGAGCATGTGCAGGCGCAACTGGCGCAGCCGTTCCCGGTCCAGCAGCACCCAGTCGTCGTACCAGCCGGGCAGCAGGTCGTGCCGGCCGGCGGCGAGTGCTCCGGCGGCGGTGCGCGGGTCGTCGCCGTCGCGGACCCGGGCCGCGGTGCCGACCAGGTCGTCCACGTCGAGTCGGACCGCCGGACCGAGCCGCACGGTGTCACCGGTCACGGTCATCGGGCAGCACGGGTCCTGCCGCAGCCGCCACAGCGCGGTGCGCAGCGAGGACAGCGCCCGCTCCTCCGACGCGTCGGGCCAGAGCAGACCGGCCAGCTGGCTGCGGGTGGCGCCGGGGCGCAGCCCGATCAGCGCGATCACCCGTTGCAGTCCGCGCGGCACCACGATCGGCGCCGCGCCGCGGAGCAGCCGGAAACCACCGAGCAGGTGCAGCGAGACGCCGGTCCCGGGAGAATCTCCGGCGGTCGGCACGGACGGATCAGCGGCCACGGCGGCACCCCCTGCGGAACGCTCGTCCCGACTGTCTGCTGTGTCCCGGATCGGCTGCCCGTGACGCCACTGTCGACCCCTCCGGCGGGGCACGACCACGGCTGTCGGGCGCGGCCCCCGCCCGCCGGAGTCGCCGGGCTGGCCACGGTGAAGATTATCAATTGCAGTCACGGTGAGTCAACGCCACCGTGGACCTTATATCGGTGACGGTCAACTATGAGATCGGTTCTGAACTGCCCAAACTTACGTTCGACTCCACCGCCGTAGGGCTGCTGGGCACATAGCTGATACACAGGTTGCGTCAACGCAGCGTCACCACTAGGCGTCGCTGGCTGATCCGGAACCGTGACGCCGCTGTGACGAGGGCTGCCGCATCGTGTCGACAGTCGTCCAGCGCGCCGGGCTCACCGGTTGTCGGCCCGGACGCCGTGGGGGGAGGCCCAGCCATGGACCGTTCGCTGATCGTCGCGAAGGTCGTCCCGACCGCCGAGGAGCAGGTCGCCGAGATCTTCGCCGAGTCGGACGCGACGGAGCTGCCGCGACTGGTCGGGGTCCGGCACCGCTCGCTCTACCGACTGCACGACCTCTACGTGCACCTGCTCGAGACGGAGCAACCGGCGCAGGGGGCGGTGGAGGCCGCCCGTGGCCATCCGGAGTTCGTCCGGGTCAGCGACCGGCTGCGGCCGTACGTCTCGCCGTACCTGCCGACCTGGCGTTCGCCGCGCGACGCGATGGCCACCTGCTTCTACCGGTTCGACGCCGCGGATGTCGGGCGGCGGTCGTGACCGCCACCGCGCCGCGCGAGGAGCAGCTCTGGTCCCGTTGCGCTGGCTGCGCGAGCCTGCTGTACCGCAAACGACTGCGGCGCAACCTGGACGTCTGCCCGGAGTGCGGCGCGCACGCCCGGCTCGGCGCGCCCGATCGCCTGCGCCAGCTCGTCGACCCGGGATCGTTGCGCCCGCTGCCCGCGGCTGCCGGAGGCGGATCCCATCGACTTCGTCGACGTGCTGCCGTACCCGCACCGGCTCACCGCCGCCCGGGCCAGCACCGGGCTCTCCGAGGCGGTCGTGTGCGGCACCGCCACCATCGGCGGGCACCCCGCCGTGCTGGCGGTGATGGACTTCCGCTTCCTCGGCGGAAGCCTGGGCTGCGCGGTGGGCGAACTGATCACCCGGGCCGCCGAACGGGCGCTGGACGACCGTGTACCGCTCGTCCTGGTCACCGCCGCCGGCGGCGCACGGATGCAGGAGGGCGTGCTGTCGCTGATGCAGATGGCCACCGTCAGCCAGGCCATCGCCGCGCTGCGCGAGGCGGGGCTGCTCACCATCAGCGTGCTCACCGACCCGACCTACGGCGGGGTGGCGGCGTCGTTCGCCACCAACACCGACCTGGTGCTCGCCGAGAGCGGCGCCCGGATGGGCTTCGCCGGTCCCCGGGCGATCCGTCAGGTCACCGGCCGGGCGTTGCCGGAGAGCTTCCAGACCGCCGACTTCCTGCTCCGGCACGGTCAGGTGGACATGGTGGTGCAGCGTCGGTCGCTTCGTGGACGGTTGACGGCACTGCTCGCCGCCACCGGCGCCGGCCGGTCGGCCCGCACGCCCGTACCCCGGCAGGAACCGGCACCGCGTCGCGAGCGCCTGGCCGCTGACGGCCCGGCGCCGGCGCTGTCGCCCCCCGCCGACCGGGACCCGTTCGTCAAGGGTCCGGCCACCCCGACGGCCGGCGACCGTCCGGGCCCGGTGGCCGGTGACCCGTGGGACACGGTACGGGTGGCCCGCCATCCCGGTCGACCGACCACTCTGGACTACCTCGACTCCGTCTTCGACGGCTTCGTGGAGCTGCACGGCGACCGGCTCGGCGGTGACTGCCCGGCCGTCGTCGGCGGCGTGGCCCGGCTGGAGGGCCGGCACGTGATGGTCATCGGACACCAGAAGGGGCACACCACCGCCGAGCTGGTCGCCCGGAACTTCGGCATGGCCAGCCCCGCCGGGCACCGCAAGGCGCTGCGGCTGATGCGCCTCGCCGCCCGGCTCGGCCTGCCGGTGGTCACCCTCGTCGACACCCCCGGCGCCGACCCCGGGGTGATAGCCGAGGAGCAGGGCCAGGCGGCGGCCATCGCGGAGAACATCCTCACCCTCACCGTGCTGCCGACCCCGGTGTTGGCGGTGATCACCGGCGAGGGCGGCAGTGGCGGCGCCCTGGCGCTGGCGGTCGCCGACCGGGTGCTGATGCTGGAGAACGCCGTCTACTCGGTGATCAGCCCGGAGGGCTGCGCCGCGATCCTCTGGCCGGACCGGTCCGCGGCGCCGCAGGCGGCCCGCGCGCTGCGGTTGACCGCACCTGACCTGCGCCGGCTCGGGGTGGTCGACGAGATCGTTCCGGAGCCGGCGGCGGCCGCGCACGACGACCCGGCGGAGACCGCCCGGCGGCTGCGCGCCGCGTTGCTGGCCAATCTCCTGCCACTGCTGGACGTACCGCCCGCGATGCTGGTCCGCCTTCGTCGGCAACGGTTCCGTCGCTTCGGCGCCGCGCGCGCCGGCGCCCGGGCGGGTGCCCGGTGACCGCCGAGCGCGCCGCCGACCGGGCCGTGTCGACGGCCGAGGCGCCCGCCGGTCCGGCGAACCACGGTGGTCTGGCGAACCCCGGCGCCGAGCCGCCCGGCGCCGAGCCGCCCGGCGCCGAGCCGCCCGGCGTCGACCGTCGGCCCACGGGACACGACGGTGCACGCCTGGACCCCGGCCAGTCCAACGGCCACGGTGGCGTCCGCCTCGACGCGGACCGCCCGCTGGACGGGAGTCGGCCCGGCGACGCCGGTGCGGGCGGCGAAGAGGTGCTGGCCGGGCTGCGCCGGCAGGCCCGACAGCTGGTCGCCGAGCTGACCGGCCCGGTGCGTCGGATCCGGTTGCGCAGCGGGCCGGCGGTGCTGGAGGTGGAGTGGCACCCCGGCGAGGCGTCGCGGCCGGACGTACCGCCCGCCCCGCCGTCGGACGAGGCCGTGGCCGCGCCGGTGCCCGGCCCGCCGGCGGCGCTGATCCGGCCGTCGGTGCCCGGGCACGCCGCGGTGCGGGCGCCGATCGTCGGCACCTTCTACCGGTCCCCGGAGCCCGGCGCGGCGCCGTTCGTCGCGGTGGGCGACCTGGTCCGCCCGGGTCAGCCGGTCGCCATCGTGGAGGCGATGAAGCTGATGAACGAGGTGGCCGCCGACCGCGCCGGCCGGGTGGTCGCGATCCTCGTCGAGGACGGCGAGCCGGTGGAGTACGACCAGCCGCTGGTCGAGCTGGATCCGGCGTGACGGCGCGGGGTTGGTGAGCGATGTTCGAGACCGTGCTGATCGCCAACCGGGGTGAGATCGCGCTGCGGGTGCTCCGGGCCTGCCGGGAGCTCGGCGTCCGGACGGCGGTGGTCTACTCCGCCGCGGACGCGGACTCGGCGGCGGTCCGCCTCGCCGACCAGGCGGTCCGGATCGGGCCGGCGTCGAGCCGGCGCAGCTACCTCAACGCCGCCGCCATAGTGGAAGCGGCCCGGCAGGTCGGCGCGCAGGCCGTGCACCCCGGCTACGGCTTCCTCTCCGAGGACGCCGACTTCGCCGAGATCTGTGCGGACAACGGGCTGATCTTCATCGGCCCGCCGCCAGCGGTGATGGCAAAGCTGGGCGACAAGTCGTCGGCCCGGGCCCTGATGAGCCGGGCGGGTCTGCCGCTGCCGGCGGGCAGCGTCCAGCCGGTGCCGACCGCCGCGGCGGCGGCCGAGGTGGCCGACGCCATCGGCTACCCGGTCATCGTGAAGGCCGCCGCCGGGGGTGGTGGCCGGGGGATGACCGTGGTGCGCACGCCGGGCGAGCTGCGCCGGGCGTACGCCCGCACCCGGTCCGCCGCGCAGGCCGCCTTCGGCGACGACCGGGTGTACGTCGAGCGGTACCTGACCGAGGCCCGGCACGTCGAGGTGCAGGTGCTCTGCGACGGGCACGGCAACGGCGTGCACCTGGGCACCCGGGACTGCTCGGTGCAGCGCCGGCACCAGAAGCTGGTCGAGGAGGCGCCCGCGCCCGCGCTGCCCGCCGGCACGCTCGACGTCATCGCGGAGACCGCGTTGCGGGGCGCGCTGGAGGTCGGCTTCGTCGGCGCCGGCACGCTCGAGTTCCTGGTCGACGCGGAGGAACGGTTCCACTTCCTGGAGATCAACTGCCGGATCCAGGTGGAGCATCCGGTCACCGAGATGGTCACCGGCGTGGACCTGGTGCACGAGCAGCTGCACATCGCCGCCGGGGTGCCGCTGCGCTGGCGGCAGGAGGAGATCCGCCTGCACGGCGTCGCGGTGGAGTGCCGGGTCAACACCGAGGACCCGGAGCGCGGCTTCGTCCCCACCCCCGGCCGGCTGGAGCGGTTCACCCCGCCCGGCGGCCCGTTCACCCGGGTGGACACCCACGCCCGTGCCGGCTACCTGGTGGGGCCCTGGTACGACTCGCTGCTGGCCAAGGTGGTGGTCTGGGCGCCGGACCGGGAGCTGGCGCTCAACCGGCTGGAGCGCGCTCTGGAGGAGTTCGACGTCGCCGGGCCGGGCGTGCGAACCACCATCCCGTTCGTCCGGCGGGTGCTCGACGACGCCGCATTCCGCAAGGGCCGCTACACCACCGGCCTGGTCGACCGGCTGCTCGCCGCGCCCGACCCGGCGCCCGCGCAGCGGCCGACCCCCACACCGCGCCCCGCGCCCGCCGCGGAGCCCGACGTATCCCACAGGAGGAACCGATGACCGTCACCCATGGTCGCCCGCTGACCGCCGAGATCACCGACATCCTGGTGGCGCACTGCGGGCTGGACGCCGACGCCGCGGCCCGGGCGCCCGCCGCGTCGCTGGAGGAGCTGGGCATGGACTCGCTCGCCCTGCTGGAGCTGTCCGTGGTCGTCGCCGACCGGTGGCAGGTGAGCATCCCGGAGCAGTCCGGGCAGCTGAGCATCCCGGCGGTCGCCGACCTGGTCGCCCGCCGCGCCGACCCGCCCGGGCACACCGAGAACGGCGCGCTCATCGACGCGCCGCTGGCACTGGTCTGGGAGATCACCAACGACGTGGCGAACTGGACCGAGCTGTTCACCGAGTACGCCGTGGTGGAGGTCATGCACCGCGACGGGCACACCGTGCGGTTCCGGCTCACCATGCACCCCGACGAGAACGGGGTGTCGTGGAGCTGGGTCAGTGAACGCACCGCCGACCCGGTGAGTCGGCAGGTCCGGGCGCACCGGGTGGAGACCGGGCCGTTCGAGTACATGCGGATCCACTGGCGCTACACCGAGGAGGAGGGCGGCACCCGGATGACCTGGGTGCAGGACTTCGCGATGAAGCCGACCGCGCCGGTCGACAACGCCGCGATGACCGAGCGGATCAACACCAACAGCGTGATCCAACTCGGGGTGATCAAGGACCGGGTGGAGCGGATCGCCCGGCAGCGCGCCGAGCAGGACGGTCCGGCGGCCGGCGACGAGCCGACGGAGGCCGGCGATGAGTGACCTGAGCACCCGACCGATCGCGGCCCGGGACGTACCGGCCGACCGGCGGCGCGGCGGTGAGCTGCGGGTGCTGCTCGGCCCCCGCACCGTCGGCAGCACCTCCGGCTTCCTCGGGGTGGCCACGCTCGCGCCGGGGGAGCGGATCGCCGAGCACTACCACCCGTACAGCGAGGAGTTCCTGTACGTGGCCCACGGCGCGATCACCGTCGACCTGGACGACCAGCCGACGCTGGTCGCCGCCGGCGAGGCGCTGTTCGTGCCGGTGAACGTGCGGCACCGGCTGCGCAACACCGGCGTCGAACCGGCCGAGGTGGTCTTCCACCTGGGCCCGCTGGCCCCCCGGCCGGAGCTGGGGCACGTCGACACGGAACTCGTCGAGCAACGGGGATCGTCGTGACCGGGCGTCGCACGGTGGTGACCGGCGTCGGGGTGGTCGCCCCCGGCGGCGCCAGCCGGGACCGCTTCTGGAAGACCATCACCGAGGGGCGTACCGCCACCCGGCGGATCAGCTTCTTCGACCCGTCGGCGTTCCGCTCGCAGATCGCCGCCGAGTGCGACTTCGATCCGGTCGCTGCCGGGCTGACCGAGGCCGAACGGCGGCGGGCCGACCGGTACGTGCAGTTCGCGCTGGCCTGCTCCGCCGAGGCGGTCGCCGACGCCGGCCTGGTGCTCAGCGACGCGGAGCGGGACCGGGCCGGGGTGGTGCTCGGCACCGCCGTGGGCGGCACGATGGCCCTGGAGCAGGAGTACGTGACGGTCAGCGAGCACGGCCGGAACTGGCTGGTCGACGCGGCGCGCGGAGGCCCGTACCTCTACCAGGCCCTGGTGCCCAGCAGCCTGGCCGCGGACGTGGCCTGCCGGCACGGGCTGCACGGCCCGGCGCAGGTCGTGTCCACCGGCTGCACGTCGGGCATCGACGCCATCGGCTACGCCCACCAGATGATCGTGGACGGTGAGGCCGACGTGGTGCTGGCGGGCGCGGCCGACTCGCCGATCTCGCCGGTCACCGTCGCCTCGTCCGACGCGATCAAGGCGACCAGCCCGGACAACGACGACCCGGCGCACGCCTCCCGCCCGTTCGACGCCGACCGGCACGGGTTCGTGCTGGCCGAGGGTGCGGCGGTGCTGGTGCTGGAGGAGGCCGGGCGTGCCCGGCGGCGTGGCGCGCACGTCTACTGCGAGGTCGCCGGCTACGCGAGCCGCAGCAACGGCTACCACATGACCGGGCTGCGCCCGGACGGGTTGGAGATGGGGCTGGCCGTCACCGACGCTCTAAGGCAGGGACGGATCGCCCCCGACCAGGTCTCCTACATCAGCGCGCACGGCTCGGGCACGCGGCAGAACGACCGGCACGAGACGGCCGCGTTCAAACGGGCGCTGGGCCAGGCCGCGTACCGGGTGCCGATCAGCTCGATCAAGTCGATGGTCGGGCACTCGCTCGGCGCGATCGGCTCGATCGAGATGGCGGCCTGCGCGCTGGCCATCGAGTTCGGCGTGGTGCCGCCGACGGCCAACTGGGCCACCCGGGACCCGGAGTGCGACCTGGACTACGTGCCGAACGAGGCACGGGAGGTCCCGGTGGACGTGGCGCTCTCGGTGGGCAGCGGGTTCGGCGGCTTCCAGTCGGCGATGGTGTTCCGCCGGCTGCCCGGGGCGGTGGCGGCGTGACCGCCCGGGCGGTGGTGACCGGCATCGGCGTCGTCGCGCCCAGCGGTGTCGGCGCGGACGCGCACTGGCGCACCGTGCTGGCCGGCACCCGGCGGACCGGGCCGATCACCCTGTTCGACCCGTCCGGCTACCCGACCCGCTTCGGCGGGGAGGTGCCGGACTTCGCCGCCGCCGGGTACGCCGACGGCCGGCAGCTGGTGCAGACCGACCGGTGGACGCATCTCGGCTTCGCCGCCACCCGGTTGGCGCTGGCCGACGCCGGGCTGCCCGAGCGGGCTCCCGACCCGTACGGCTACGCGGTGACCCTGGCCAGCTCGTCGGGGGGCAACCTGTTCGGCCAGCGGGAGCTGCAACGGCTGTGGGGCGGCCCGTCGCGCACTGTCGGGGCGTACCAGTCGATCGCCTGGTTCTACGCGGCCAGCGTCGGGCAGCTTTCCATCCACCACCAGTTCAAGGGCCCGAGCGGGGTGCTGGTCGCGGAGACCGCCGGCGGGCTGGACAGCCTGGCGCACGCCGCCCGCGCGGTGCGCCGGGGCACGCCGGTGGTGATCGCCGGTGCCACCGAGTGCCCGCTGAGCCCGTACGCGCTGGCCTGCCAGCTGCGCTCCGGACTGCTCAGCGACGTCGCGGACCCGGAGCGGGCGTACCGGCCGTTCGACGCCGCGGCCAGCGGCTACCTGCCCGCGGAGGGGGGCGCGGTCTTCGTGGTGGAGGAGCTGGGGCACGCCCTGTCCCGGGGCGCCCGGGTCTACGGCGAGGTGAGCGGTTGGGGCGCCACCCACGACGCCGCGCACACCACCGCGGACAGCGCCGGCGACCGGGCCCAGTACGCCCGGGCGATGCGGCTGGCCCTGGACCGGGCCGGCGTCGCGGCGGCCGGGATCGACGTGGTGCTGCCCGACGCGCTCGGTGTGCCCCGCTACGACCGCAGCGAGGCCGAGGCGCTGCGCGCCGTGTTCGCCGACCGGCCGCCCCCGGTCACCACCCAGAAGCCGCTGACCGGGCGGGCGTACCAGGGCGGGTCCGCGCTGGACGTGGCCACCGCCCTGCTCGCCTTCGCGCACGACACGCTGCCCGCCTCCGCCGGCCCGGACGAGGTGGCCGACGGGTGCGAGCTGGACTTCCTCCGTGAGCACCGCCGGCCGCGCAGCCGGCTGGCGCTGGTCTGCGCGCGGGGCTTCGACGGATTCAACAGCACGCTGGTCCTGCGCGGGGCCGCGCCGATGAGAGGAGAGACGCCATGACCGAGCAGCGGGCCCGGGTGGTGTTCCTGGTGCGGGTGCCGGCGCCGCGCACCGAGCAGTTCCTCGCCGCGTACGAGGCGGTCCGGCATCTGGTCGCCGGCGGGGTGCCGGGGCACCTGGTCGACCAGGTCTGCCGCTCATCGACGGACCCGGAGCAGTGGCTGATCACCAGCGAGTGGGCGAGCCTGGCCGACTTCGAGAGCTGGGAGCGCAGTCCTGAGCACCGGGACCTGGTGCGCCCGATGCGGGAGTGCTTCACCGACGCCCGCTCGCTGCGCTTCCACATCCACGCCGAGACCCCCGCCCCCGCCCTGGCTCCAGCGCCGCCGGGATGAGCGCGCTCGGTCCGCGGCCGCGATGGCGTGGCGCGGTGTCTGACGCTGCGTCAACCGGCGGTGACGCCCTGGCAACATACGTGGCCGATCCTGCCCCGTCGAACGGCCTGCCGGCAATCCCGCCAGCCGTCAGTTCGATCCAGTCACTTGCATCTACCAATGCGTTCGATAGGCGTCGACCAGTCGCCCCGCACCACCACCGGCAAGGTGGTCCGCTCGGCTGACGCGCTGCCCTCGGCAGCCACGCCGTGACCGGTCCGCTGCACCGGGTCGACCACCCGGCCTCGACCGCCCGGCGGGCGACAGCCTGGCCGAGCGGTCGCTCAGCCGGTCAGGCTGACCTCGGCCAGATAGACGCAGGTCCGCTCCTCGTGGGAGGAGTAGTAGCTGACCCACAGCAGGTCGTCGTGCCAGACCAGGCCGGGGTAGCTGGTGTCGCCGCCGGAGGGCAGCGCGACAAGTTCGGTCAGCTCGCCCCGCTCCGGGTCCACGGCACAGACCGCCGTGCGCACCTCGCCGTCGAGCAGGCGCAGCCCAGCTAGCAGCCGCCCGTCGGGCAGCCGGAGCAGCGTCGGCCCGCCGACCTGGACACCCAGGTCGATCCAGCTCCAGTCCTGGTACGGCGGGCAGGCGCGGCCGAGCTGCGCGGTGGCGGCGTCACCGTCGCGGCGCAGCAGGCAGATGGCGGTGCCGTCCGGGTCGAAGACCAGCCCCGACTCGTTGGGGTAGCCGCCCTCGAAGAGCGTCGGCGCCCATGGCTGGAGGTCGATGCCATTCCCGCTGCGGTAGAGCCGGGCGAACCGTGGCTCACTGGTGGCGTAGCCGACGCCGTACATCGCGCCGTCGTGCCAGGCCGCCCGCCACACCCAGACGCCCGGCTCGCCGACCGGGACAGGATCGCCCCAGGCGTGCCCGTCCACGGAGAGCCAGGTCACCGTCTGGAACGCCTTGGTGGTCTCGCCGGTGGCCGCCACCGCCAGCAGCTGTAGCCGCCCGTCGGGCCGCAGGACGAAGCGCGGGTCGCGCAGGTCGGTCCCGGGCTGGCGGACGACCGTCGCGGATGTCCACGACCGCCCGTCGGTGGAGGTCAGCACCCGGATCGCGCCGTCCCCGGAGAGGTGGGTCCGGGCCTCCCGGAAGACGCAGAACCAGCTCCCGGCGTACCGGACCAGGTCGGTGAAGGCGCTGTGCGGCGCGCTGTCGCCGATCCGGTGGACGGCGGTGACCTCGGCGGTGGTGCGGCGGGTGGGTGACGACGTCATGCGCGGCGGCCTCCTGGCGTGGGGGAGTGCGGGACGTTCCGGGCGCCGGCCAGTGCCCGGTCCCGCTCCGCGGGTGCCGGCGGTGCTCCGGACCCGCGCCGACCGTCCGGCCGGCCGGACGGGGCGGGCGGGGGGGGGGGGACGGCCCAGAGCTACCCCCCCCCCCCGAAGGGAAATCGCAGGTGGGGGGCGAAGTATTAGAAAACGCG
>NZ_JBSFYQ010000060.1:0-29744 GCF_053599855.1 Micromonospora sp. NPDC005161 | reverse complement strand
TACCTCGCCTTCTCGGCGATGATGATGGCCGGCCTGGACGGCATCAAAAGCAAGATCGAGCCGCCTACGCCGATCGACAAGGACCTCTACGACCTTCCGCCCGAGGAGTGGGGCGACGTCAAGCAGGTGCCGGGCTCACTGCCGGCCGTGCTCGACTCCCTGGAGGCCGACCACGACTACCTGCTCGACGGCGGCGTCTTCACCCCCGACCTGATCTCCACCTGGGTCGAATGGAAGCGCACGAACGAGGTTCAGCCCATGGTGCTGCGCCCAACACCGCATGAGTTCGCCCTCTACTTCGACTGCTGATTCGACCGGACGTGGCGCAGCCGCAGCGGGTCACGCTTCCCTGCTGGACCGCGTGACCAAATGGAAGGCTGGCGAGTTGAGCCTCCAGGATCCGTAGGCAGGGTGGAGGCCGCGTGCAGGAGTACCTGTCCCTTGAGGACCACGGCCTCATCGGCGACTTGCAGACTGCCGCACTGGTCGCCCGCGATGGCACGATCGACTGGTTCTGCGCGCCGCGTTTCGACTCCCCCAGCATCTTCGCGGCCTTGCTCGACCGGCGTCGCGGCGGATACTTCCGCATTTCCCCCGACGGCATCAACTACGTGAGCAAACAGCTGTACCTGCCCGACACGCCTATCCTGATTACCCGATTCATCAGCCCAGACGGGGTCGGCGAGCTCATCGACTTCATGCCGGTCGCTGGCGACCAGGTCACCGATCAGCACAGGCTGGTGCGGATGCTCAGGGTGATTCGGGGCAGTATGCGGTTCCGCATCGAATGTCGACCCCGTTTCAACTACGGCCGCACCCACCACGATCTGGAGTTGCGGGCCGAGGGCGCCGCCTTCCGCAGCTCCGCAATGACACTCACAGTCAATGCGGTCCACCCGGTCGAGCGGTTCGTGGACGACTCCGACATCCACGACATCTGCAACGACCTGCTCATGTTCGCCACGTTGGATCAGGGCGACACCGGCGGGATGGTTGTGGAGACCGCCTCCACCCACGGACCCCGCGCCATCCCCCCTGACGAGGTCCAGTCGATGTTCGAGCAGACCCACGACTACTGGCGCCGCTGGCTCGGCCGCTCCAGCTACAGTGGACGTTGGCGGGAGATGGTCGAGCGCTCCGCCATCACCCTCAAACTCATGACGTACGCACCCACCGGCGCCATGATCGCGGCCCCGACCGCCGCGCTGCCGGAGAAGGTTGGCGGCACCCGGAACTGGGACTACCGCTACACCTGGATCCGCGATACCTCATTCTCGGTACACGCTCTCCTGGGGCTCGGGTTCACCGAGGAGGCCAGCCGGTACACGGAGTGGCTCGACGAGCGCGTCCACGAAGCCGGCGACAACGGCACCCCGCTGAAGATCATGTACCGCGTCGACGGCTCACCGGTTCCGCCTGAAGAGATACTCGACAACTTCGAGGGTCACCGCGGCTCCGGCCCTGTCCGTGTCGGCAACAGCGCCACCGACCAGCTGCAGCTCGATATCCACGGTGAGGCGCTGTACGCGATGCACCTCGCCGACGAACAAGGCATCCGCGCCCCACATGAAGTCTGGCGCTGCACCGCCAAACTCGTCGACTGGCTCTGCGACAACTGGAACCAGCCCGACGCAGGTATCTGGGAGAGCCGAGGGCACCCCCGCAACTACACCTACGGCCGGATGATGTCCTGGGTGGCTTTTGACCGCGCCATACGCCTCGCCACACGACACGGCCGCCCCGGCAACACCATCCGCTGGGACCAGCAACGAAGCGCCATCTACAACCAGATCATGGAGGACGGCTACGACCCCCGTCGCCGTTCCTTCGTCCAGAGCTATGGGGAGTCCGTTCTCGACGCCGCGCTACTCACCATGCCGTCCGTCGGCTTCGTGACGCCGACCGATCCGATGTGGCAGTCCACACTCCGCGCGATCGAGGACGAACTGGTCTCCGACAGCCTTGTCTACCGATACGACCCGGCCGCCTCCCCCGACGGGCTACCCGGCGACGAAGGCACCTTCAACATGTGCACCTTCTGGTACGTGGAAGCCCTCGCCTGCGCCGGACGGCTTGACGACGCCCGCCTCGCCTTCGAGAAGATGCTGACCTTCAGTAGCCACCTGGGCCTCTACGCCGAAGAGATCGCTTCAAGCGGCGAGCAGACCGGCAACTTTCCCCAGGCGTTCAGCCACCTTTCCCTCATCAACACCGCGGCCGCCCTGGACCAGCTCCTCGACCGCCAAAGAAAGCAGGCGTGACGGGGGCGCCGCCTCGCACCCCACGCAAGGTCCGTCATCCTGTCCCGTGGACGTGCGGCGCAGGCCCCTCAAGTGGGGTTCGCCCGGGGGCGCGTATCCCGTCGAGCAGGATGGTGACGACTCGACGCCACCCGTCGGGTCCCGCGTCGACGCCGAGGCAGTGGTCGGTGTCCAACGCCGCCCGCGAGAAGATCAGGATGTCCTGCCAGGTCACGTCGTCACGTAGGGCACCTGCGGCGCGCGCCCGCTCGGTCAGCCGCGCGACAGCGTCCTGCAGTGCGGTGGTCCGCTGTGCGAGCTCGGGCGACGGCGGCCTTTCGCACGCCGCGGTGACCTCGGCCAGTCCGCGGCTGTCCCGGTGCGCTCCGGCCAACTCCATCACGAACTCCGCCAGGCCCTCCCATGGATCGGGGCGCTCCAGACAGACCTGCGCCGCGTCGCATAGCTCGTCGTAGAGGCCGAGCACCGCGTGGTCGAGCAGCGCTTCCTTGGTGCCGAAGCGTCGGTACAGGGTGCCCACCCCCACGCCCGCCGCCGTCGCGATGTCCAGAGCCGAGACGTCGAGCCCGCGGGAGGCGATCGCCTCCCGCGTCGCCGCGATCAGCTGGCGTCGGTTGCGCCGGGCGTCCGCGCGGACGCCCTGCTCCGGGTCCAGGTCAGACATCCCCAGAACCTACCATAAACGGACGCGATTCGTCCGATTTGATGACCCACGCGCCGACCGGCCGGGGCACGGTGCCGGTACGCGCTGGCTCAACGAGCCCCTGGTCACCGGGTGGAAGCCGGCACTCGCCCAAGGCCAAGGTCAGCGAAATCCAGCCCATTGCCATCGTCGATGTCGTACGCCCATTTTCCGGCCCGCCCGGATTCGACGAACGGCGCGGCGAGTGGGTCGTGCTCATGCCCGTACGCCGCCGACTGGCTGAGACTTCCGAGGCCACGCCAGGTTTGTCCCAGGCGGCACGGCAACAAGATCACGCCGGTCCGATCACGGACTGCCCGCTGCGGTGATCATCTGGTCGGACGGCGTTGGCTTTAGGGCAATATCGCCCTATGGTGGAGGCATGCCGCCGGTGACGTTCCGCTCGCCTGCCGTCACAGATGTGACGGCAGTCGGCGCTGTCCACGTGGCGACGGCGGCGCGCCGTACGGCCGGGATGCGAGTGCCGGTTGTCCGCACAACGCACATCGCGCCCACGTACAGGCTGTCGAGCCCGGCGCGAACCAACCGAGGCCCTCCCGCGGAATCGTTGCACCCAGAACGACCGCCAGGGCGAAGCTATTCAAGCTTCGGCCCTTTTTCTTTTTCCGTTCCTTTTGAAGGGCAGACCATGAGCGTCGATCATCGAACTGTCGACCAGCGTTGGCTGGCTGATCTGCGAGCGTCCCTGGCGGACGATTTCGCCACACAGACGGCTCGGCTGCGGGAACTGACCGAGCTCAACGCGGACACCGGCGACCCCAGCGAGGCCCACAACCAGGCCGCGCTGCTGGCGGCCACCCGCCGCAACATCGAACAGATCACGGGTGCGCTGAACCGGATCACCGACGGCACCTACGGTGCCTGCCAGAAGTGCAGCAAGAACATCCCGGCCGAGCGGCTCGAGGTTCTCCCGCACGCTCGCTTCTGCGTGCCGTGCCAGGAAAAGCACAACAGGTGACACCGGATGTGGCTGCCGTGCCGCACAGGTGGCACGGCAGCCACAGGTCCTACGCGCGAGACAGTTCCGCGACATCGACGACGTCGAGGATGCCCAGGAGCCCGGCGAGGGCTATGGCCTCGGATCGGGTCAGGGTGAGGCTGCAGGTGGCGTCGGGATCGTCGTGGGACTCGTAGACGAGATCGCGCCGTCCGCTTGAATGGTGCGTGACCACGCCGACGCGGCGGCCTTCGGCGGTGGTGAACATGCGGCGTAACCCGATACCGGGCAGCGGGGTCAGTTCGACATTCATGACGACTCCAGAAGCAAGCGGCGAAACGGCTCAGCGGGTCAACAGCAGGCGCAGGCCGGCGAGCGTGGCAAGGTGCGGTTCGGCGGGCATGGTCACGGTGCGGCCGGTCATGGCGGCCAGCCGGGCGGCGAGATCCGGATGAGTGGCACCGCCACCGGTGAGCAGCAACCGCCGGACCAGTTGCGGTCCGGCGTTCAGGCGTCGCACGCAAGCGGCGATCGCCGGGATCTGATCAACCGTGTTGGTCACGTCCGCGCGTTCGGCGGCCACGACCGTCCCGTCGGTGATGCGGGCGACCTCTGTACGCCCGTCGCCGATGTCCACGGCCAGCACGTCGTCGGAGTCGGGTCCGGGACGGCAGGCAAGCGCCGCCGCGAGTGGTTCCTCGACCACGGCGACCCGCCCGCCGGTTGCCCGACGTACCACCGCGATCAGGGTGTTCTTCTGCCGCACCGTCGCGGTGGCCGGGACGCCGACCAGGACCGGGGATTCGTCATCGCTGGGCCGACCGGTGGCGGCGCTGAGCACCCGCAGCAGGTACACGCAGGCGAAGAAGTTGTCCACCACGCCGTCACGAACCGGCCAGGTGAGTTTCCCGGCGGTAGAGGCGACCGCATCCAGCGCGGCGTGACCGACGAGATGCCGTCCGGACGGTCCCGGCGCGATGACGGCCGGTGCGGTGACGACCGCACCGCGCGTCGGGCTCCAGAGCCGCACGGTCGACGTGCCCAGGTCGAGAGCGAGAGGATGCCGTACGCCCGGGCGGGCGTACGCACCGGGGGTCAGCATGTGCACCGCCCCGGCGTCTGGGTGGCGGGAGGTGTCGAGGGCGGAAGCGGGTATGCGGGAACGCACGAAGTGGGCATGATGCTCCCAGGCGGGGACCGGCGCGGGCCGGGGCGAGTGGGTCAGGCGAAGGCGCGCGCGTGGTGCGGCGGAGCACGATCCGCCGACCAGGCAGGCACGCAACCGGGGATCGCCCGCCGTGCGAAGCGGAACACGATGCACAGGCCGATCGACCGGGTGGCCGAGAGCACCATCACGAGGACGGCAAGCAGCAGCATCGTCGGCAGCGGCATCCGCTCGCCGACGCGCCGAGAAGTGCGCCGGTCCTGCATGCCGCAAACCATAGCCGTCGCCCAGCGTGTCGGCCACATTCGCACTATGTGACTGCCACGGCTCGGGCAGTCACCAGTGCACGCTCGTTCACTGGCATCGGCCCGGCTTTACAGCCTCTGCCACAGTCGTGGCATGGACAACCGGTTCCGTCGGCTGCCGCCGCGGATAGAACCTCTCTACGAGACACAGGACGTCTCCGGTCCACCACCGTTGCCGCATGTGGAGGAGACGAGTTGGTTGACGCCAGCCGGGGAGGTAGCGGGTTTCGAGCAGTTGAGCTCAGCCGTTGCCCGCGGCTCTGAGCGGACCGGCTCGGAACCGGTGCGGCAGCGACGGCGGGGCAGGGCGCTGGTGATCCTCTACATCGTTCTGGTTCTGGGGACAATCGCCGTGGGCTTCGTCCTGCGCGCCCGCGCCGGTTGATGAGCACCCAGGGCAGCGGGCTCGGCTTCGCACCGAGCCCGCCCGTTCACCTCAGCGCTGCAGTGTCAGCAGGCCCGGCCGGTACGGTAGGAGGCCGTAGTCGCCGCCGGAGCTGGGGGATCGTCCCTGGTAGAGCAACTGCAGATTGCAGGGATCAACGGTCATGGTCTGATCGGCGTTGCCGCGAACCAGTTCACCGTGGCTGATGTCGTTGGTCCAGGTGGCGCCACTGTTGGCCTTGCCGGCGAAGGGGTTGCTCTCGGTCGCGGCCTGCGGTGTCCACGAACCGCCCAGGCTGGTGGCCGTGAACGAGCGGAAGTAGCGTCCCTGCGAGCCGATCGCCTCGACGAGCATGAGGTACCGGTTCTGGCCCTGAAGCTTGTAGACCTGAACGGCTTCGAACAGGTTGTTCGTCGTGTCGCTCATGATCACCGTTGACGTCGAGCCGAAACTGCCCGGGAAGTTTCCGATGGGCATGCTGGCCCGGTAGATCTTCCCGTTGTCCCCGGCGAAGAACAGGTACATGTTCGTGCTGTCACCGATCAGTGCCTGATCGATCGGTCCCGTACCCGAGCCGGAAATGCTTCCGGAGAAGAGCACCTGCTCCGACGACCACCCATTCGCATTGGTGGGGTCGCTCGACGTCCGGTAGGAGAAAGCGGTCCCACCCCACTGATAGGCAAGCACCCAGATGTTCCTCGGGGCGAAGTAGAAGAGCGTGGGCGCAACGGTGGAGAAGGACATCGTGTTCTGGCTGGCCGAGGCCATGTCGGACCAGTTGGTGAAGAGGCCGAAATTCATCGAACCCCACCTGGTCCCGGTGTCGTGCGTCGTCGCGTAGACCAGGTGCCGGCCGTTGTAGGGGGCGTAGGTGAAGTCCTTGAGCGAGACCCACCCCGACTTCGGGTTGGCCAGCGAGCCCGTCGAGGCCCAGCGGTACGTCGACGGCAGAGCGCACGTGCCCGGCGGCGGCGTGGTCGGGTTGCCCCCGCCGTCGACGCGGACGAGTTGCCACTGCTGGCTGTTGCCGTTCCAGTCGTCGTACTGCACGATGCTCCCGCCGTCGGCGGTCGAGGCGCCCTGCACCTCCACCACCTTGTTGCTGTTCCGGTTGATCAACCGGACGTAGCCACCGTCGGAGTCGGCCAACCGGAACTGCTGGTTGACCCCGTTACCGTCACTCCACTGCACGATGCTCGCACCGTTGGCGGTCGAGAAGTTGTAGACGTCCAGCACCTTGCCCGACAGCCGCGACCGCAACCGGTAGTAGCCACCACCGGAGTCCACGAACTGCCACTGCTGCTGATTGCCGTTGTTCCGCGCCCACTGCACGATCCGCGCACCGTCATTCGTGGCCAGGTTGTACACGTCCAACGCCTTGCCACTGTTGCGGTTGATCAACACGTACCAGGCGCTCGTGTCGACCGTCGCCGCGGCGGCGGGCGTCGACACCACCGCCGCGGCGGCACCACCGACCACCACCGCCAGCACGCCAGCCGCGACGACCCGTAGCAATGTTCCGCGCCGCCGCGACGGCGGCGCGGGAGATGAAGACCTACCAAGGGCAGACATGATCTTCCTCCAATGACCAGGAGCCGTACCGGTCTGCCGGGAGATTGGCGGACCGGGACGCGTGGCCGGGCGTATACGTCGGAGGTGTCAGCGCTAACAAGACGTCGGCATGCCCTGGCGCACGCGATGATTCGAGGTCGACGAAGCAGGCTCGCCCGGTAAGCCGCAGGTGCCGTCGTCCCCAGACATCGACTGTGAGCGATAACATGCCATTGGTCAAGCCGCAATTTCCGGGACCAGCGTTGCTGATCAACGCCCCTGGTCGGGACGCGCCGATGGCTGCGCCTTACCGGGCAGTCGGGCGCCGTTTGGTGAGCCACCGCATGACGTCCAGTGCGTGGGACGCGGGCTCCGGGATCGGGTGGAACACGTGCTCGACCACCTCGTCGGTGACGATCAGTGTCAGCCGCTCGTAGAGCGTCATATCACCGGCCGTGAAGGTGGGCAGCCCGAGCTCGGCGGCCAGGGTCAGCCGCGGATCGGGTATCAGGGGGTACGGCAGGCGCAGCCGGTGCACCAGTTCACGCTGGTAGCCGGTTGACTGTGCGGACAGCCCGTAGACGCGCGCCACTCCAGCGCTGAGGATCTCCGTGTGGTGGTCGCGGAGCCAGGTGGCCTGCTCGGTGCCGCCCCGCGCGCCGGGGATCTCCAGCAGGCTCCTGGGCAGGTCGACACCCGGTCGCCCGCTGAGTGGATAGATGAATATGACGCTGCGTCCAGGGCCGAGGGCGCCGAGATCGACCGGCCGACCGTCGGTGGCGTAGAAGCTCAGCGGCGGCAGAGGCGTGCCAACCAGGCCCGCGGGGTTGGCGCCAGCGGCCGGGCCACCGGTCACCACCTGACCCGCGGCTGCGTCGAGGCGCGCGTCGAGGGCGTCGCGCTGGGCGGTCAACTTGCCGATACGGTCCTGGACAGCGTCGACGGTGCTCCGATACGTCGCCAGTGCCGCCGCGCACACATCCGCGTCGTCAGACCCGTCGGTGATCGACTCGACGAACGGGCGGGTCTCCTCGACGGTGAGACCCAGCGCCATGAGCTCGCGAATCTGCGCGACCAGGCGTAGGGCGATCGGCTCGTAGTCGCGATAGCCGTTGCTCAGCCGCCGTGGCACGACCAGCCCGGCCGACTCGTAATACCGCAGGGCACGCACAGTCGTCCCAGTGCGGCGTGCCAGCTCACCCACTCGCATCCGACAACCCTAAACCCGCACCTCAAGGTGCAGGTCAAGGTGTTCATCGTCGCGGTGGCGGGACCGCATTTCTCTGTCAGTCTGGCCCCGTAGACAGGCGAGAACAGGGAGTACGTGATGACAGCTATGAGCCGGGTGATCGGTCGACAGGTCCTGGACAGCCGTGGCAACCCCACTGTCGAGGTGGATGTGGTCCTGGCGGACGGCTCGGCCGGCCGGGCCACCGTGCCGTCCGGCGCGTCGACCGGGGCGAACGAGGCGGTCGAACTGCGTGACGGCGACCCGGGACGTTTCCATGGCAAGGGCGTCAGCAACGCCGTCGCCGCGGTCACCGGGGAGATCGCCGAGGCGGTGCTCGGTCTCGATGCGGAGGACCAGGCGCTGGTCGACGAGACGATGATCGAGCTGGACGGCACGAAGGACAAGGGCCGTCTCGGCGCGAACGCCATTCTGGGCGTCTCCCTCGCCACGGCGAAGGCCGCGGCCCTTGCCCATCGCCAGCCGCTCTACCGCTACGTGGGTGGGGTAGGTGCCCGCCTGCTGCCGGTGCCGATGATGAACATCATCAATGGTGGGGCGCACGCCGACAACCCGCTCGACTTCCAGGAGTTCATGATCGCTCCGGTCGGTGCGGCGAACTTCTTCGAGGCCGTGCGGATGGGCTCCGAGGTGTTCCACACCCTGCGCCGATCCCTGGCCGCGGCCGGGCACAGCACCAACGTCGGCGACGAGGGCGGCTTCGCGCCGAACTTCGCGACCGCCGACGAGGCACTGCGGTTCGTGCTGCGCGCCATCGAGGACTCCGGCTACGAGCCCGGCCAGGACATCACCATCTGCCTGGACCCGGCCAGCTCGGAGTTCTACCGGGACGGCGTCTACGAGTACGCCGGCGAGGGCCGCACCCGGACCATGGAGGAGCACGTCGACTACCTCCTCGACCTGGTCTCCCGGTACCCGATCAGCTCGATCGAGGACCCGATGGCCGAGGACGACTTCGCCGGCTGGAAGCGGCTCACGGCCCTGGCCGGCGACCGGGTCCAACTGGTCGGCGACGACGTCTTCTGCACCGATGTCAACCGGTTGCGCGACGGCATCGAAGACGGTTACGCCAACGCGATCCTGGTCAAGGTCAACCAGATCGGCACCCTCACCGAAACCCTCGCGACGGTGGATGCCGCCCACAAGGCGGGCTACCGGGTGGTGATGTCGCACCGATCCGGCGAGACCGAGGACACCACGATCGCGGACCTGGCGGTGGGCGTCAGCTGTGGTCAGATCAAGACAGGTTCGCTGTCACGCTCGGACCGGACGGCGAAGTACAACCAGCTCATCCGCATCGAGGAAGAGCTCGGTGCCCGCGCGCTCTATCCGGGCCGCCGCTGAGGTGTGAGCTCAGCCGGACAGGCCCTCAGGACGCTTCGCGGACGCGCAGGTCGGCCAGCCACACCTCGGCCAGGTCGCTGAGCGCGACGCCGAGGACCTCGCTGAGGCAGACCACGGTGCCGAACGCGGGTGCCGGGAGCCGACCCACCTCGATCTTGCGCAGCGTCTCCGGCGAGATGCCGGCCGCCAGGGCCACCTCGACGAGGCTGCGGCCACCTCGCGCGACCCGAAGCGCCGCCCCGAGACGTCGCCCCGCTGCGATCTGTTCCGGTGTGAGCGGTGGGCGAACCATGTGAGCAGGATAGATCCGCCTTCTCGGACCGGCAACGCCGACCCGGCGGACGGCCCGACCAGCGTGGTATAAATATACCGCCACCGAGAGGAAGGGTTGGTCGTGATCGAGCTTAAGTCCCCGGAGGAGATCGGACGGATGGCCGTGGCCGGCCAGTTCGTCGGCGAGCTGCTGGCGGAGCTGCGTGAGGTCGCCGCCGTCGGGGTCAACCTGATGGACCTCGAGCACCACGCCCGCCGTCGGATCAAGGAGCGTGGCGCCGAGTCCTGCTACTGGGACTACACGCCGTCGTTCGGCCGCGGACCGTTCCGTAACGTCCTGTGCCTCTCGGTCAACGACGCCGTGCTGCACGGCCTGCCGCACAACTACGCCCTGCGTGACGGTGACCTGCTGAGCATCGACATGGCGGTCGGGATCGACGGCTGGGTCGCCGACTCCGCACTGTCCGTCATCGTCGGTACCCCCTCTGCGGATGACCTGAAGCTGATCGAGGCCACCGAGGTCGCGCTGGAGGCCGCAATCGACGCCGCGCGGCCGGGCAACCAGCTCGGCGACATCTCCGCCGCCATCGGCGGAGTCGCCCGCCGCTACGGCTACCAGGTCAACACCGAATTCGGCGGGCACGGCATCGGCCGCACCATGCATGAGGACGCCCCACACGTGCCCAACAACGGCCGCCCCGGCCGGGGCATGAAGCTCAAGCCCGGCCTGACGATCGCGATCGAGCCGTGGTTCTGCCGCAGCACCGACAAGATCAAATTTGATGAGGACGGGTGGACGATCCGGTCCGCGGACGGCTCGCGCACGGCCCACTCCGAACACACCATCGCGATCACCGAGGCCGGCCCCCGGGTGCTCACCCGCCGCCCCGGGCACGCCACAGGCACGGGCAACCGCAGCGGGCAGTCGGTCGCGACGTCCTGACGGGTGCCGCATGCGGAGTGCCTGCACCGCTGGCTCAAGCTCGCCGCCGACGAGCCGGTCGACGGGCGCTAGGGTCTGGCCGGGAGGTCCGAGGATGAGTTTTCGGTTGGCGGCGTACGCCGTGTGCATCGAGGACGAACGGGTACTGCTCGCCCGTTACGTGCCACCGACGGGCGACACGCACTGGACCCTCCCCGGCGGCATGGTCGAGCACACGGAGGATCCGTTCGACGCGGTGATCCGTGAGGTCGCCGAGGAGACCGGCTGCGACGCGGTGGTCGAACGCCTGCTGGGTGTGGACTCGAGAGTGATTCCCGCTGCCGAGGCGCGGTTAGGGACCGAGCACCAGAATGTCGGCATCTTCTACCGAGTTCGTATCACCGGTGGCGCCCTCCGGCCCGAGCCGAACGGCGAAACCGCCGAATCGATCTGGACTCCGATCCACGACGTAGCTCGCCTACGCCGATCGTCGCTTGTCGACGTTGGTCTCGCACTGGCGCAGGCCCTTCCGGTAACCGGCCACGTCGCCTCCGTCCGGGTCGGCGGTCTCGTTCAGCACTGAGGCCCGGCCGTGCCGACGCTCCCCCGCTGAAGGGGCCGCCATCCCCTGGTGCTGGCCCGAGTAGAACCGGTCACCGGCCGCAGGCCCCGCACGCACCGCGGGTGCGCAGGTGGTAGTCGCTTGACGCCGCGAGGAGTCCGAGCCCCAGGACGCAGTACGCCGACATCGCCACCCAGAGGAACGTGTCGGAGAACTGGCTGATCGACCCTGACGTCAACTGCACCAGCCCCATACCGAAGTAGGCCACAACGCCCGCCCCGAGCCCGAAGCCGGGCACCAGCAGCAGCAGACGAGGGATCGTGCGGCCCGCGAGCAGCGGCACCCACCCCGGCCAGATCTCGCCCCAGCGGTGTACCAGTGCCAGCGGCAGCAGCACTCCGGCCAGCAACAGGCCGATCTCCAGCCCGATCACGGAGGCGTCGTGCGTGAGTCCGTCGAATCCCACCACGACCTGGGCCGCGAAGCGGGTGACGAGGCCGGCGACCGTGGCGTACGCGGCCCAGCGCGCCCACCCCGCGGGTGCTGAGCGCCGCGGGCCCGGTCGGACCGCCCGGCAGCAGTCCGGACAGTCGCCACGGGTACGCCGCTGATAGCGGGCGGTGCCCAGACCGAGCAGAATCGCTCCGGTGACACAACCGAGCCGGCTGGCGAACGCCACCGGGTCGAAGTACGGGCCGACCGTGAACAGCAGGAAGCCCACCAACTCCGGCAGCAGAATCGCGGCTGCCGCGACCAGTGCCCCAGCGACCGTCCAGGCGGCTCCCGCAAGCGCCGGCCGCCATGTCGCCGCCCGGTCCAGAGCAACCGCCAGGACGCCCGCGGCCACACACAACGCCACCGACCGCCAGCCGGTGAAACCGACCAGGTCCGACCCGAACTGCCCGAACTCCGGAGCCTCGCCCACGGTCCACGCCAGACGTACGCCCCCGTATGCCACGGTCCAGCCGAGCACTGCGTACGTCAGGCCGTGGCCACTCCTGCGAGCGGTCGATGCCGATGTGTTCATGCACCCGATCCTCCCGGCGCCCGGGCGCGGGCGGCCCCCGCCGGCAGGGGAAGGCACTCCCTCGCAGGAGGGACCAGCGTGCATGCCGCCGGACGCGCGTACCCCGGCGCCTCGGCGTCCTGGCCACTCACCGTCGGGAGGTCGTTGCGTGACGCCCGAAGGGTCCGGCAGCAAAAGCGTTAATGCCCGTCACGTGTCCCGGTCGCGCATGTCGTCATGTGACCCGATCTCCCCGCACCGGCATCGTCGTGCCCCCTCCGACGAGTGCCTACGACTAGCCGGCGGTGGCCTCACGCTGGATCTGCTCGAATTGGGCGGCCATCGCGGCGGCCAGGGCCTGTGCGGCGGACAGCGGACGAACCATGACCGTGAACTCATCGATCAGGCCGCTCTCGTCCAGGTGCAGGAAGTCGCAGCCCTCGACGGCGACGTCGCCCATCCGCGCCTCGAACACCAGCGCGTGATCGCGACCGCCGTCGCCGCTCAGCTCACGGACGTACCGGAAGTCCTCGAACACCCGCAGCACGCCGCGCAGGATCGCCGCGGTGATCGCCTTGCCCAGATAGGGCTTGAACGCCACCGGGCTGCGAAACACCACGTTGTCAGCCAGGGCCGCCGCGACGGCGTCGAGGTCGTGTGCTTCAACCGCCGCGCGAAAGTCGATCACCGCGCCAGGGTACGGGGTTTGCTCCCGCCGCCGGACGCCAGTACTCGTCGAGTCAAGCGGGGGTTAGGCCAGCGCCGCTGGCAGGGCGAGGAGGGCGAAACGGATCACTCGCCCGAGCAGACACGCGACGGCGAACTCCCAGCGTCGAAGGCCTGCGGTGCCGGCGGCGAGGCTGACTACGGCCAACGGTGGAACCCCGACCGTGGCGGAGACGAGCACCGTCGGTACGGCGGTGCGGCGGCGGGAGAGCCAGCGACGGATCCGCCCGGCCCAACGGGCGGCCCGGGCCGCAGCGCGACCTGATCGGCTCCGTTGCGCGAGCTTCTGGGCCAGCCGCCCCGTTCCGTGACGCGCGGCTTCGAACAGGAGCAGTTTGCCGGCGGTTTGCCCGAGCCCCAGAGCGAGTACGGCGACCAGAGCGTGGCCGCCACGTTGCCCGGCGACCACGGCGTACGCCTCGGCGTTGACGACCGGGACGAGCGCCGAGGCGAGACCGTACCCGAGCGCCACCGCCGCCGCGGCGAGGCTGCTCACGCCCGGCCGTCCCGTTCGAGCAGGCGGACCACCGCCGCGGCTGACCACAGCTTGACCGCGACGACGGCGACGGCGACGGCCAGCGCCAGCCGGTACTGCCCGAACGCGACGGCGCCGACAACCCCGGCGGTGTTGGCGGCCTTGGCCAGGGGTGACCAGTTCAACGCCCATACCCGCCGGTCAACCAGATAGAAGTAGTTGGGGCTGATCACGGGCCAGCACAGGAACGCCAGCGACAGCATGGTGTCCAGCACCAGGAACGAGAGCAGAAACACCAGGGCCACGACCGCGACATCGGGTACGAGTGAGACCAGACCTACGCAGAGCACCGCGGTGCACGCGCGGTCGCTCACGATATCGAGGACGGCCCCCGCCCGGGTCTCCTGTCCGAGCCGGCGGGCGGCCCAGCCGTCGAGCACGTCGCCGAGCCAGTAAATTCCGTACGCCACCGCCAGCAGTACCACTGAGCCGGCGACGAGGGCGGCGACACCGACGGTGACAGCGGCGACCGTGCGGATGACGGTGATGTAGTTGGGAACCGTACGAAGAGGGCCGACGTTGATGGCGGTGCGGGAGTCAACAAGAGTCACCCCTGCAGCGTCGTGCTGTGAGCGTTCCGGGCGGAACGTGCCGCGGTGCCGATCTGGTCGCGGGGGTGGCACCGGGGTGCCGGCCGATCTGGTACCTGGGTACCTGGCCGGTTAACGCGCTGGTCGCGGAGACTGTGCAGGTGATGACTGGTATCCGGGAATGGTTGCGCGACCCCGAGCGAGTGCGCCGGCTCGCTTACGGAGTGGCGGGCTTGATCGTCGCCGTCGTCGTCACGACCGTCGAGGGGGGCCTGTCCGTGCCGGCGGGCTGGGCGTGGCTGGTACTGCCCGTCGGCCTCGTGGCCATGACGCTGCGGCCCCGCTACCGGGCCCTGGTCTTCGCGGTCTCCGCCGGGTTCGTGGCGATGGTGAGCACCGGAGAGTCGGTGCAGTTGGGCCTCGCGGCCGCCGGCCTCGTGTTCGTCTCGATCTGCGAAGACCCGGCCCGACGCCCGTGGCTGGGGTGGGTGGGTGGCTTGATCGGCGCGGTCGGCGCCCTCGCTACCGCGCTGATCAACCAGCGGGGGCTGTACGAGCAGCCGTTCGTCTTCGTGGCGGCCGGCTACCTCCTGGCGACCCTGTTGCGGTCGTGGTCACGCGGCTACGCCCTCGCCCAGGAGACAGGCGAGCTGCGCGACCAGGCGGCCTGGCTCGAGCAGCGCACAAACCTGGCCCGCGAGCTGCATGACGTGGTCGGCCACCACGTCACCGCGATGGTGGTTCAGGCCGAGGCGGGGCAGCTCAGCGACGACCCCGGGGCGGCGCTGCAGGCGATCGCGGGCAGCGGACGCACCGCACTGAGTGAGCTCGATACGCTCGTCGTGCACCTGCGCGATCCGAACGCGGCGATCGCGGTGAGCGCGCCGCCACGCCTGTCCGACATCGACGAGCTGCTCGCGCAGCCGCTGCGCCAGCAGGGCGTGACGGTGCAGGTACGCCTGGACCCCGAGCCCGGCCTGGACGAGATCGGCGTGTTGACCGCCTACCGCATCGCCCAAGAGGCCCTCACCAATATCGCCCGCCACGCGAAAGCCACGGCAGCCTGGGTCGAACTGGTCCGCATCGGCGACCACGTCCGTCTGCGGGTCAGCGACGACGGCATCGGGCCACCCCATGCACCCACGCGCGGCTCGGGCCTGCTCGGCATCGAGGAGCGCGTGCGCGCACGCGGTGGGAGCTGGGAGCTGAGCCAACGCTCCGGCGGCGGCACCCTGATGCAGGCCAACCTGCCGGTGGCGACACCGTGATCCGTGTCGCGATCGCCGACGACCAGCAGCTGGTCCGCGACGGCTTCAGCCTGATCCTGCGTTCCCAACCCGACATCCACGTCGCCGCTGAGGCTGCCGACGGCCGGCAGTTGCTCGAAGCCGTGCGTCACGACTCCCGCATCGACGTCGCCCTCGTCGACATCCGCATGCCGGTGCTCGACGGCCTGCAGGCCACCCGCGAACTGGCCGCGATCCCGCACGCCCCGGCCGTAATCGTCGTAACCACCTTCGACGACGACGCCTACGTCCTGGACGCCATCGCCTCCGGCGCGCGCGGGTTCCTGCTCAAGCGGTGCAGCGCCCGCGACCTGATCGCCGCGGTGCGCACCGTCGCGGCCGGCGAGGCGATCCTCTCCGCCGAGGTCACCGGCGCCGTACTCGACCGGGTACGCGCGACCGGGCCGGCCACCCGCGTGGAACTGGCCGCCTACCAGCTGACCGCTCGGGAGACCGACGTGCTCGCCTTGATCGGTGCCGGGCTCAACAACAACGAGATCGCGGAACGCCTCTACCTATCCATGAGCACCGTCAAGACCCACGTCACCAACGTGCTGGCCAAGACCGGCAGCCGCGACCGCGTACGCGCCGCCATCCTGGCGATCCAGGCCGGCCTCGCACCTTGACAAGAACCAGCAGCGGTCTCGCTCGGCGTATCCAATCGCATGCTGACATGTCGGCTGTCCGCTGACATCGACCAGGTTGATCCGGAGCCCGGCCTGGAGCGCCCGCGTCCGGTGGAGTGACGCCCGATCTACCGGGTCATCCGGCGCTTAGCAGCGCCAGGCCCAGCGGGGTGAGCGTGTGGTGCACGGCGTTGCGGTCGCGGGCACTGGTGACCAGACCCGAGGAGCGCAGCACGGCCAGGTGCCTCCAACGGGCGGGGCGTGATCGCCCGCGTCCTGTTGAAGTACGGTTCGAACTCCAGCGAAGAGGTCAGCAAGTTCAAGGCCTCCGGCGGGTGCACTCATCAGACGGTGTACGACGACGCCCCGGCGCCGGTCTGGGCCGTCGATGTCGACTTCGGCGAGGACTGGGCCGGTGTGCCCTACAGATACGCCGGGAACTACGACCGGTACACGTCGGAGAAACTGCCGTACTGGCCGTACTTCGGCACCAGCTAACCAAACCAGGAGAAGCACCCGCGCCGGCGGTGACAGCGCAAAACACTGTCACCGCCGGCGCTGTTCATACCCCGATGGTCTCGCTGCCTGCCCCATCTGAGGGGGCACAGGCCGGACTCCGGGGTCAACGCGCTCCTGCGCTCCCGTGGCATCCGCACCACCGACTGATAGCGGACGTACGAGGGTGCATCTTTGCCTCCGACCACCAGCGGCCGGCCGAGCGACACACGGTTCAGGAGGCGGTAGCGCACATCGCCCAAGCGCTCCTTCTACCGGCGGTGCAGCACGTAGCCGCGCCCCTCGTTGCTCGGGGTCACGCAGGTTTTGAGCATGCACTGCCGGACGGACCGGGCTACTCCTCCGGGACGCGCGGCCCAACCTCGCCCCGCTTCAGGTGCTCCGCGTTGCGGTCGGCTTCACTTTCGGCGTGCGCCGCCCCGGAGCCCGGGTCGGTCGTTCGGCGCCCCTCGGCGTCCTGATATATCTCGCCGGTCTCGAGGGCTCTCTCCTGCTGACTCTGCTCAGGGCTGGTCATAACCACCCAACTACCCTCCGGCCGCACCAACAAACGGTCACACCTGCTGTTCGACCGCGGTGTCAGACCCCACGAGGGCGGCCGTGTTTCTCGGAGGCGGTAGGCCGCCGGCCTGGCGATGCGGGAGTGGCGCTGATTCTTCACTCCGATGTCACCAATCGATCCGCTAGGCGACCTGTCGGTGTCTGTCCGCAGGAGTTGGCTGTCGATCGTCGCACTTGTCTGGACCAGGAGCTGATCCACGTGCCTTCCTCTCGTCGTACCTTCCTCGCTGGCGGCGCCGCCGCCGGCGTAGGCCTTGTCGTCGCCGGCGGCTTGCCGTCCCTGGCGCAGGCCAACCCGGGCCGGCCTCACCCGCCGGTCAAGGCCGGCCACGTGCCCTTCCCGCCGCTCGTGGACGACCCCGACGGCATCCTGGCCCTGCCCGAGGGCTTCAGCTACACCGTGGTCACCCGGACCGGTGTCACCCGGCTCGACCGCGGCCAGGGCATGACCCCGGCCGACCACGACGGCATGGCCGTCTACGACGCCGGACACGGCCGTTACACCCTGATCCAGAACCACGAGATCGACCCGGGCGCCGAGTTCGGCGTACCGCACGTCAAGGACACGGTGTACGACTCGGGCGCCGTCGACGCCGGCGGTTGCACGGTGATCAAGACGGACCGTGCGGGGCGGAACCTGGGTGAGTTCGTCGCCCTCTCCGGCACCATCTCCAACTGCGCCGGCGGGCCGACCCCCTGGGGGACCTGGCTCACCTGTGAGGAGACCGAGGACCGCGCCGGCGACGAATGGGAAGAGGGCGGCCGGTCCGGCGTCTACCAGAAGGATCACGGCTACGTCTTCGAGGTCTCGGCCGACGGCAGCGCGGACCCGCGGCCGATCAAGTGCCTGGGCCGCTACTCCCACGAGGCCCTGGCGGTCGACAAGGACCGGACCAGCGTCTACCTCTCCGAAGATGCCGACGGGCCCAACGGCCTCTTCTACCGTTGGACGGCGCCGCGCGGCGTCAAGCTCGGTCCCGGCGTGCTCACCCGCCTCGCACCGAACGCCGGCGTCCTCGCCGCCATGCAGATCATCATGGACGACGGCTCGGTGCTGCCGGACGTCGCCTACCTGACCTCCGCTCAGCTGGGCCGGCCCTTCCCCGTACGGTGGATCGAGGTGCCCGACCGCGACGCGCGGAACAAGCCCGTGCGCGAGCAGTTCACCGATGGCCAGGTCACCCGCGGACGCAAGTTCGAGGGCGTGTGGGGCACCGACGAGGGCGTATACGTGGTCAACTCCTACGCCTGGGACGACGGTGACCTGCCGGCGGACGCGGCTCCGCACGATGGCATGGTCTGGTTCTACAACTACGAGGCCCAGACCATCCAGCTCGTGACGTACTTCCCGCACCAGACCGCCTCGGAGGAGGGGACGCCGGTCCGGTACAACGACCTCACCTTCGACGGCCCGGACAACGTGACCGTCACCCCGTGGGGAAGCCTCGTGCTCGCTGAGGACGGCTCGGGCGCCTCCCACGTGCTCAGCACGGTCCCGAGCGGCCCGACGTACGCGATCGCCCGCAACCAGCTCAACGACTCAGAGTTCTGCGGACCTACCTTCACCGCCGACGGCAAGGTGCTCTTCGTCAACATGCAGGACCCTGGCCTCACCCTGGCCGTCACCGGCCCGTGGGAGAAGTACCTGGGCTAACGGAACCAGACCGACCGGTGGGGGCAGGCGATCGCGCCTGCCCCCACCGCGTGTACGACGCGCCAGGTTCGGCCGGTGAGGACGCAGTAGAACCTCGGACGCGTACGAGGTCCTCGGGTCACGAACCGTCCGGAGCCGCGGCCGGCTGCTGTCCCGGCCAGAACGGCCACTCCTCGAACGACCGGCAACGTCCGTCGTCCGCGAATCGCATGATCCACAGGTCGCGGTACTCCTGGTTGACCGGGTCGCCGTAACGGACCTCCTGGCGCGACACGGCGGTGTCGCCGTCGACTGCGACGATCTCCCTGGTCATCTGGAATACCTCGTCGGGACCGTTGCGCTGCTCTTCCCACATCCGGGCGATGGCCGGCAGGCCGACGACAGGCGTCCAGTACGGCCCCTGCTGGTAGGTCGCATCCTCGGTGAAGAGCGTGACCAGCGCGTCCGTGCCCGGCGTCCGCCAAAGCTGCTCGTAGGCGGCGAGCCAATCGGCGACGTGCTTCCTGTTCATGGACATCACCCTGCCATTCGCCGGGCGGCGGGCGGCGGGAACCGGCCAGCCGCCGGTCATGCGCTCGTCGACCCAGCGGCCGGGACGCCGTACGCACGGCGGTGGCTCAGTGGCCACGGAACGCCTCCTCCAGCCACCATGAGCCGCGCGCGGCGCAGACCTTGGCGTCGATTACCAGCGGCCGGGTACGGGGACCAGCGAGCCAGCGGCGTACCGGCCCGAGATCGTCGACGGTTCGGACGGTCAACCCCTCGCAGCCGTAACCACGGGCGATCGCGGCCAGGTCGGTCTCGGGGAAGGTGACCGTCTCCAACGGGTGCCCGTCCGGGCCGAAGTGGTGCACCTCGGCGCCGTACGCCGCGTCGTCGTAGATCACCACGAGGAGGGGTAGCGCCAGCCGGACGGCGGTGACCAGTTCGGTCGCGGACATGACGAAGCCACCGTCGCCGACCGCGGCGACGGTGAGCCGGTCCGGCCGGGCGACCGCCGCGCCGAGGGCACTGGCCAGGCCGAGCCCGATCGACTGGAACGCCTGGGTGAAACAGAATCCGGCCACGTCCGGCACGTCGAGCCACATCGACGGGTAGCCCATGAAGTTGCCGGAGTCGACCACCACCGTCCGGTCGGGCGGCAGCAGGTCGTCCAGGACGGCCGAGAGCGTCCTCGGGTCGATCGTCGCCGGGGCGCCGGCCCGCGCCGACCCACTCTCGTCCCGATACGGGACCGTCCGCCACCGGCCGTGGTCGCGAATCCGTTGTGCCAGCTCCGGCGTACGCCAGCCGCCGGTCCCGGCGTCCACGGGCCCCGTGGAGCCGGCGCCCAGCCGACCGAGCACCGCCTCGGCGACGGCCGCCACCTCGCCGGCCACCGTCAGGTCGACCGGGCGGTTCACCCCGAACGCGGCCGGGTCGTGGTCTACCTGGACGACGACGGCGGAGGGCGGGATCAGCTCGCCGTGCCGGGTGGTCCACATGTTCAGCGTGCTGCCCCAGGCGACGACCAGGTCCGCCGCGCCGATCAGCTCGGCGGCGAGCGGGGTGGCGAAGCCGCCGGCCACGTCGATGTTCCACGGGTTCCCGGCGAACAGTCCCTTCGCCGCGGCCGAGACCGCGAGCAGCGCGCCGCACGCGTCGGCGAGCCGGGTCAGCGGTTCCCGGGCCGCCCGGGCGCCCCGACCCGCGATGAAGACCGGTCGACGTGCGGCCAGGAGCGCGGCCAGCAACGGCTCGACCTGCGGGGCGGTGGCCGGGGTCGGCGCGACCGCAGGGACCGTGCCGGACCACGGTTCGGTCACTGTGCGCTGCACCTCCAACGGGAGGCCCAGCACGACCGTCGCGCCCCGGGCGGCGGCCCGGTACGCCGCGCCCGCGTCCTCGGCCGCGTGCGTCGCGCGTACCCGGTGGAAGTCGGCCCCGACCGAGGTGGCGAGCGCCGGCAGGTCGATGAAGAAGTTCGACCGGGGCTCGGTCGCCTCCGGGGCCAGGACCACCATCGGGGTACGGCTCTTCGCGGCCTCGGTGAGGCCGGTCAGCGCGTTGGTGACGCCCGGACCCTGGTGCACCGAGAGCAGGCCCACCGTCCCGGAGGTGCGGGCGTACCCGTCCGCCATGCTCGCCGCGCCGCCCTCGTGGGCCGCCGCCACGAACCGGGCGCCGGCCGCCACAAGCGCGTTCGTGACATGGAAGTTGCCGCTGCCGACCACCCCGAAGACGTACCGTGCCCCGTGTCCGTACAGAACCCGCCCGACCACCTCGGCTACCCGCATCTGCGGCCCGGTCCTACCGTTCGACCAGCGCGAGGACCCGGCACGGGCTGCCGGACCCGGAGACGATCGGCAGTGGTCCGGCGATCACCACGGCGCCGGTCGCCGGCAGTTGCGCCAGGTTACGTAGCTGGGTCAGGCCGTACTTTTCCTGGCCAAGCAGGAACGAGTGGCACGGGAACGGCGGGTCGAACGAATGCGCGGCGCCCGCGTCGGTGCCGACCGTCTCCACCCCGACGCCCTGGATCGGCGACTCCTCGGCCAGCCAGCGGGCGCACTCGACGGAGATGCCCGGGGTACGCCCGGCGTTGGCGTACCGCTCCGGGTCGTCGCCGTACGCGTCCCAACCGGTGCGGTAGAGCAGCCAGCCACCGGTGGGCAGAGCGCCGTGTTCCGCCTCCCACGCCTTGATGTGCTCGACCTCGAGCAGGAAGTCAGGGTCGTCGACAGCGTCGGCGGCGTGGTCGATCACCACCGCCGGGGCGATCAACTGGCTCACCGGGACCTGCGACACGTCCGCGCCCTGTTGACCGGTGAGCCAGTGCACCGGGGCGTCGAAATGGGTGCCGGTGTGCTCGCCGGTGGAGAAGTTGTTCCAGTACCAGGCCGGACCGCGGTCGTCGTACCGGCTGATCTCGCTGAGCCGGAACGGCCAGGTCTGGCCGAACTGCTCGGGCAGACCCAGGATCGGGGTCTGGTCCGAGAGCGGAGCGGTGAGGTCGACAACCTGGATCCGGCCGCTGGAAAGAGCGGCGACAAACTCCTGCAGCCCGTCATGCGGCGACGGTACACCGCGCTCAAGCTCCATGATGGACCCTCGAACGGGGTGTGTCAGCGGCGCTGCCCGCCCCGCGGCTCCACAGCGACCTTCCGCCGAGTCCGGGCAAGCGCCGCGCGGGGCGGATGCTGCGCAGCGCGGCGGAAGGCGGGCGGACGGCTCACAGGACGGCGAATCCCGCTCGCCAGGAGGGATACTTCGGGGTCCAGCCGAGGTGCTTGCGGGCGTAGTGGTTGCTCGCTCCCCGCGCCCAGCCGTGCCGCTCGCCCTCGGTCACCGCGGGGGCCGCGACCCCCGCCGCCGCGCAGAACGCGGGCACCCACTTCGCGGCCGGGGCGGGCTCGTCGTCGCAGACGTTGACCGCGCCGGACGGCCAGTCCAGGGCGGCGAGCGCGGCGGCGACGGCGTCGTCGACATGCAACAGGCTGCTCACGTCCGCGTCAGCGATGACCTTGCCGGCAGCGGCGAACTGAGCCATGTGGCCGTCCCGGGCGTACCAGGTGCCCGGACCGTAGAGGGTGCCGTACCGAAGCACGATCCACTCGGGTGCCTCCTGTACGGCGGACTCGAGCGCGGCGACACCGGCCACACTGGTCTGCCGCGGTTCGGGGGCGCCGAGGTCAAGCGCCGTGTTCTCGGGCGCGGGCTCGGCGCCCGGCTCGTACGCCCAGGCGATGCTCTGCGCCACGATCCGGCGTACCCCGGCAGCGAGCGCCGCGTCGACCAGGTTGCGGGTCCCGACCCGGCGCAGCCGCGAATTGGCAGCGAAGTCGCCCGTGCTCAGGCTGGTCAACTGGTGCATCACCACGTCTGGCCGGACGGAGCGGACCGCGGCCACCACCGCGTCCCGGTCGAGAACGTCAACGGCGACCGCGCCGTTGCGGGCCAGCCCGGTGACCTCATGCCCCTGGGCGGTCAGGAGCGGCTCGAGCCGACGGCCGATGACGCCGGTCGAACCGGCGAGAAGGATACGCATGATCAGGCTTCTCCGTCAGTTTCGCGGGATGCGCGGCGGTCCTTGCGCTGTTCGAGTTCCTCGGGGCTGACCAGCACCAGCATCTCCTGGCCAGGCGCGCACACCATGACGACCAGGAACTTGCTCAGCCGGTCGGGCAGGTTGTTGGCGGCCTGGTAGTGGATGACGTCGCCGCCGGGCTCCCAGAACGACTCGCCGGCCTTGATCACCCGTTCCGGCTCGCCCTCCAGCTCGAAGATCATCTCGCCTTCGAGCATGTAGCCGAAGACCGGCCCGGAGTGCCGGTGCGGCGGCGAGCCGGGGTCGCCCGGCGGCAGTTCGATCGTCGCCGTCATCACGTGCGAGCCCTTCGGCAGCTCCGGCGGCATGGCCGTGCCGAGCAGCACGAGCTCGTTGTTCCCGATTTTCATGGTCTGCATGCATCGAACGTAACTCCGCCCGGACCAACGGAATGGACCACTCAGCAACGGGTCTGATGGACCAGTTGGCCAAGTCCGGTCAGCGCCGCCTTCCAGGCGTGTGCTGGCGGCGCCGCGTATCCGAGGATCAGGGCCGCTGCCTGCCGCTCATCCGCCGGATCGTGCCAGTAGCCACTGCTGAACAGGCCCGTCAGGTGCAGGCCCTGGCGGTGTCCGGCCCGGATCAGCCCGCGCTCCTGCGTCGCCGAGGTCAGCGGCAGCAGTGCGTGCACGCCAGCCGCGATGCCCTCCAGTGGGGTGGTGGTCACCTCGGCCAGGCGGTCGGCCAGCTCGGCTCGGCGGCGCCGGTAGGTCAGGCGCATGCGGCGGATGTGTCGGTCGTAGTGGCCCTGCGTGAGCAGGTCGGTCATCGCCAGCTGGTCGATCGAGGAGACCGCGGCGCCGGCCTCCAGGATCACGTCAGCAAGGTCGCGGCGCAGCGGCTCGGGAACGACGAACCAGCCCAGGCGCACGCCCGGCGCCAGCGACTTGCTCGTGCTGCCGGCGTACACGATCCGCTCTGGCGCCAGCGCCTGCATCGCGCCCACCGGCCGCTGGTCGTAGCGAAACTCCCCGTCGTAGTCGTCCTCGATCAGGAACGCGTCGTACTCCCGCGCCCAGGCGATGAACTGGTAGCGGTGCTGCGGGGCGAGTACCACCCCGGTCGGATGCTGGTGCGCCGGGGTGAGCAGCGCGGCCTGGCCCGCCGCCTCGTCCGGGTCGGCTCCGACCGCGCCGACAGTGAGCGGGGTGACCGTCAGGCCCGCAGCACGGAGCACCATGCGGTGATGGGCCAGGCCGGGATTCTCGGTGGCGATGGCGCGTACGCCGCGCCTGTGCAGCGTCCGCGCCAGCAGGGACAGACCCTGGGTGAATCCCGCGGTGATCACCACAGCGTCCGGGTCGCAGCGCACCCCACGAGTACGCGCGAGATACCCGGCCAACGCCGCCCGCAACGCGGGCAGCCCCGTCGGCTCGGGGTAGTCCAGCGTGCCGCGCGACGCCGTCGCCAGCGCCCGGCGGACGCTGCCGGCCCAGGCCGCGCGCGGAAAGGAAGCGAGATCAGGAATCCCCGGCCGCAACTCGATGGCCGACTCGGACGCCGTCGACGGCCGTGGTTTCCGCCGCGAGTCGGGCAGATCATGGCGTACGTCCGCGACCCGGGTGCCCGAGCCGGGCGCCGACACCAGCCACCCTTCCGCCACCAGCTGCGCGTACGCCTGCACCACCGTGCCCCGGGCCAGGCCCAGGTCGGTGGCCAGGCTCCGGCTCCCGGGCAGACGCGACCCGGCCCGCAACCGGCCGGTCCGAATGCTCTCTCGTAGCGCACTCTCCAGCGAACGACCCGGGAACCCCGCACCCCGATCGAACTCCAGATGCAGGTCGAGTGACTCCGCCATCCGCCAACGATCCCATCCGTGCGGCCGGCGCGACGTGTCGACGACGACTCAGGCAGTCAGCGGTTATCGCTGGAACTGGTCCAGCTTCTGCGGGTTGAGGATGATCAGCACTCGTTCGATACCGTCGGGTGAGGCGTCGACGGTGACCAACCCGACGGCGGTTCCTGCCCGCGACAGGAGGATCGCGGCCTGGTTGTTGGATTCGACGACCTCCAACGAGAGGTCGCTCCCGAACTTGCGGAACAGTCCCAGGATGTAACGCGCCACGTTGTCGCGTCCGACGATGGGCACCTGTGCGGCCCGGACGGCGCCGCCGCCGTCGGCGTAGGAAACGGCTGTCTCGGCGAGCAGTTTCTCAAGCTGGGTCAGGTCTCCGGATCGGGCGGCGGTGAGGAATGCGCGCAGCAGACGGCCGTGCTCCGCGCGGACGACCGGACCGTGCCGCTCCTGGGCCAGGTGCATCCGGGCGCGTCGGCCGAGCTGCCGCGCATTCGCCTCACTGACGTCGAGTACCTCGCCAACCAGCCGGAACGGGTAGTCGAACGCCTCGTGCAGCACGTACACCGCTCGCTCGGCCGGGGTGAGCCGTTCCAACAGGAGCAGCACGGCAAGTTCGAGCGACTCGTTCCGTTCGGCCTGGAACATCGGATCGGCGGACGGTCGAGGGGCTCGGGTAGCCACGGCCCGGGATAGAACTCGCGGCGGGCGCGAGCCGATGTCGCGGCGTTCAGAGCGACTCGAGAGGTGGTCGTGATCAAGAAGCCGATCGGGTCCCGTACCTGGCTGCGATCGGTCTGCTGCCACCGGAGCCAGGCGTCCTGCACGACGTCCTCCGCCTCCATGACGCTGCCGAGCATCCGGTAGGCGATGCCGAAGAGCCGGGGACGGACCGCGTCGAACACCCCGAGGGCGTCGATCAGTGTCCCCTCTTTCCCTAGCCCTGCCATAACTGACGCCTCGTCCCTTCTATCCTCGGATGTGCGGATGAGCTCAATCCACTGCCGATATCGCCGCCTTCGCTGAGCAGCGGCGCACATGTGGATACCCCGCACGGCCGTACTACAGCGTCGGCGCGTCACGCCAGGCACGCCATCGTCGGGGCACCGGGCCCGCAAGAGTGGGGTCACCTGCTCGGTGGACGGTCTGGCCGTCGGTACGGCGGGGCGCCGATTCAAGTAGATCGACACAGATCCGCACGAGCGTGCCGATGAGCCAGGTGACCGGTCTGTCGATGCTGTCCTGTTCGTCGTCCCGCATCGTGTACCAGCGGACGTATGTTTCCTGTACCGCGTATTCCGCCGCCGCGGCTGAGCCGAGCAGGCGGTGTGCGATGTTCTCGAGGAGGCGTCGTTCGGCGACGACCGCGCAGAACGCGCTGGGTAGCGCGGCCAACCGAGGTGGGCGGCGGGATTCGGGAACCATCACTTCTCCCATTGGGCGGCCAGAGCCGGCGCGAAGCCGAGCCGAGCCGCTCGGCGGTCGCGCAGCACCGTAAGCAGGATGATCACCAGGCCGACGAGCGCCACGGCCGCGTTTCCGGTAGTGAGGAGAATCGCCTCACCAATGGTGGCGTTCTCCATGTTGGCGAGGTGGTAGAAGAAGTGCGGCACCCCAAAGATCGAGTAGGCCGCCGCGGCGGGGATGACGAAGTGGGCCTTGGGTTTGACCGCCGCGATGCCCAGCAGCAACGCGATCGCCAGTGATGCGCTGCCGAAGTCCCGCGCGTAATGCTCACTGAACGGCGGCGTGAGGTCCACCGTCGGGAAGTTCGTGTAGAAGCTCGCCGGCCAGATCGCGTTCCAGAGCCCGACCACGGCGTTGTCGACGAACAAGATCGCCAACGCGATGCGGATGATGATGGTCACGAGTTGTTGCTCCTTGCGCTGTCCCGGCCCGGCGTCCGAGCTGTCGCCTCAGGGGTGCCAGCCGACGGAGCTGGGCGCGTCGGATGCCCATCGCCGGTGGTGGGCGTGCTGTCACCGGTTCGGACCGAGCAGCTCTCCGATTCGTGACAGGCAGCCGAGCGGCCAGCCCTGCCGTCACGAATCGCGGCGCAGCTCGGTCCCACATTCGGACGCCGCGGTCGTCGGCGGCGAAGGGAGCATGCCATGTACAGACGTGTTGCCGAGGGCGTGACCGGCGAGCCCGGCACCGGCCGGGCACCTCTCATTCGTCGTACCCTCGGGTTGATCGTCACGGTCGCGCTCGCTGCTGGTCTCCCGCTGGCGGTCGCGCCGACCCCTGTGTTCGCCCACGGCGCGACGCACTCGATCACGCCGGCGGACGGTGCCGCGCTCCCGACCGCCCCGCGCCGGGTTGAGGTGGTGTTCGCCGCCGCGATCACCCCGGACAGCACCGTCACGATCATGGACCGCACAGGAACGGACTGGGCCGGCGGTCGACCGACCGTCAGAGGCGCGACCCTGATCCAGCCGGTGGACGCGGGTATGCCCGACGGCAGGTACGAGATCAGCTGGCGAGCAACCGTCACCGACGGACACCCGGTGGCCGGCACGGCCAGGTTCACCGTGGGAGCCGGCGCGGCGAACCCGTTCCGAGCCCGGGTCACCCACGGTGGAGTGGTCGCGTTCTACGCCGCCGCAGGCGTGGCCGTACTCGCTCTCCTGCTCGCGATCATGACGCTTTCACGCGGCGTCTACACCGCCAGCAGGCGTAGCTCGCCAACGCGGGCGGGCGTGAGCAATCGACGTTTTAGGGCGTTTTGCTGAACTTTGGCCTTGGCGGGTAGTCGGATAGGTAGGACCACCGGTTGATGTCTCCCCCACGCCGGCCCCTGGGCCGGGCGGCGCACCACTGAAGGGTCACGGCTGACGTGGATTGGAAGGTGATTCAGTGCGTATCGCGGTAGCCGACGGGACCGGCTGGGTCGAGCCCGGCGGCACAAAACGCCACAGGTCGGCCCTGATGAAGGGCCGGCACCCGTCACACCAGAAGACCGCACCTGAGGCTCTTCGGTGACCGCGCTGATCCGGATCGCCCTAGCCGCTCTCTTCCTCGACGAACTCGTCGTTGGGTTCTGGAACCAGGTCTTTCCCGAGAGCTTCTACAAGAACTTTCCGACCGTCGCCCTCACCCCACCATTCAGCGAGCACTACGCGCGAGACTTCGGCGGAGCCACCCTCGGCCTCGCCGTCGTCCTCGGCATAGCGCTCGTCGCACCTCGAGCGGTGTTCACCATCCCCGCGGCGGCGGCCTTCTCGACCTTCGCCATACCCCACTTCTTCTACCACCTGACCCACCTCAACCACGCCACCGGTGGCGAGGCCGTGTTCCTCACGGCTGCCAATGCCGTCGTCGCCCTGCTCGGCCTTCTCGTCATCGCCCTGACCCTTGTCCGGGACGCCAGGCAGCGCCGACGCCACGGCGTCGAACGGCCCCCGAGCGGAGCCGCCAGCGGATGATCGGGGGGCGGCCGGCCGCGGTCGAGGCACCGGCCGACAAGACACTCCCGAGCGTTCCCCGCGTGGTGACCGGCCAGACGGCGCTGAGCCAACGGCGTCGGACCCGGCCCCTATCCTCGGGGACATGACGATTCAGCGCATGGACAACGTCGGCATCGTCGTGGACGACCTCGACGCAGCCGTCGCGTTCTTCATCGAACTCGGCATGGAGCTAGAAGGCAGGATGCCGATCGAAGGAAGCTGGGCGGGACATGTCGTCGCGCTCGACGACATGCGAAGCGAGATCGCAATGATGCGGATCCCGAACGCCCCGGGCCGACTCGAACTGGCGAAGTACCACAACCCGACGGCGATCACGCCCACGCCGAAGATCACCGCGGTGAACACGCTGGGCCTGCACCGGGTCATGTTCGCCGTCGACGACATCGACGACACCCTCGCCCGCCTCCGCCCGCACGGCGCCGAACTCGTCGGCGAAGTGACGCGCTACGAGGACAGCTACCTGCTCTGCTATCTACGTGGGCCGAGCGGCATCATCCTCGCGTTGGCCGAGCAGTTGAGCTGAGAAGGCATTTCAGATCTGGTCAGTCGGACGTCGAAAACGGGCCGGTGGCTGCGCGATCGGAACGGTCTCCTTCTCGACCTGGCGCGCTCGGCGGCCGTGCGAGTTCCTCCCGGTCGCAAGCCTCGGAGTCGAACCGAGCAGGCCGCCGTTATGAGCAGCAGCTGGACCCACGTCCGCCTGCGCCTCACTCCGCAGTGGATGGCATCTGGAGGCCGCAGCGGGATTCGAACCCGGCGTGCGCGGTTTTGCAGACCGCTCCCTGACCTCTCGGGCATACGACCCTGCGCGCCCCCGGACCGATTCGAACGGCCGGCCTGCGGTCCCGGAAACCGCTGCTCCATCCGCTGAGCTACGGGGGCACGGTGCAGGAGGAGGGACTCGAACCCCCAGGGCTACTGGTTTACAGCCAGCGCTGGACAGCCATCAGCTCCTGCCTGGGGTGACTGGCGGGTACTGACCCCCGCACCTCCGGGACCACAACCCGGCGCTCTACCACTGAGCTACAGTCACAACTTCGGCCATTCGGCCAGTGCCCGCGGAGAGATTTGAACTCCCGACCCTCGCCTTGTAAGGGCGACGCTCTCCCCCTGAGCTACACGGGCATTGCTCCCTCGCCTGGACTCGAACCACGATCAGCCGGTTAACAGCCGGCCGCTCTGCCCTTGAGCTACGAGGGAATGGTCGCGCGTGCGGGGCTCGAACCCGCTTCGTCGCCTTGAAAGGGCGAGGGCCTACCCATAACCGAACGCGCGGTGCTGTGCCCCGAGCTGGTGTC
>NZ_JBSFYQ010000059.1:0-32304 GCF_053599855.1 Micromonospora sp. NPDC005161 | reverse complement strand
CTCACCTGGGCTGATGTCGACCTCGACGCGGGGGAGTTGACCATCGATCGGCAGCTCCAGCGGGTCGGTGCCGAACTGCTGCACAGGGAGACTAACCGCCGGCCGACCCGCAGCGGGTGCGGGCCGTGGTGGCGGCCGGGCCGGACGGCCTGACGACGACCGGCGACGTGCCGGACGCGGCGGCGGCGGAGGAGGTCGCAGGATGAACGCGTGCAGCGAGCGTTCCGGGACGGCGCGCGGGACACGCGGTCGCACCGGGGCGGCGACGGCGACGGCTGGGCGTCGTCCCGCCGTGGACGGGCGGCCGCTGCGATGAGCCGGACCGCGCTGCTGGTGACCCACACCGGCCGTCGGCGCAGCACCGAGCACGCCCGCGCCGTCGCCGCCGATCTCATCGCCGCGGGGTTCGAGGTCCGGGTGATCGCCGAGGAGGCCGACGACCTCGACCTGCCCGGGGTGGTGCCGGTCGCCGGCCCGGAGGCCGCCGAGGGCGCCGAGATCGTCTTCGCGCTCGGCGGGGATGGCACGTTCCTGCGCGCGGCCGAGCTGGCCCGTCCGGCGAAGGCGCCTCTGCTCGGCATAAACCTTGGCAAGGTGGGCTTCCTGGCCGAGGCCGAGATCAACGACCTGGACACCGCGGTCCGTGACGTCGTCGGGCGCAACTACACGGTGGACGAGCGGCTCACCCTGGATGTCACGGCCGAGTTCGACGGTGGCCCGACCATCGAGTCCTGGGCGCTCAACGAGATCAGCGTCGAGAAGGGCGAGCGGGCGCAGATGCTCGAACTCCTCGTCGACGTGGACGGCCGGCCGCTGTCCCGTTACGGATGCGACGGCGTGGTCTGCGCCACCCCGACCGGCTCCACCGCGTACGCGTTCTCCGGCGGCGGGCCGGTGGTCTGGCCGGAGGTGGAGGCGCTGCTGCTGGTGCCGATCAGCGCGCACGCGTTGTTCAGCCGTCCGCTGGTCACCGCCCCGACGTCCACGTTCGTGATCACCGTCGACCCGTTCACCACCCTCGCCGTGCTCTGCTGCGACGGGCGACGGGTCTACGACCTGCCGCCCGGCGCCCGGGTCACGGTGCGCAGGGGCGCGCTGCCGGTGCGCATCGTCCGGTTGCGGGCCCGCCCGTTCACCGACCGGCTGGTCGCCAAGTTCGGGCTGCCCGTGCACGGCTGGCGCGGCTCTCGCCGCTGACCCGCCGCCCGGCACGGCATCGCCTCGACGGGGCGACGGGATCCCGGATGTCCGGTGGAAACCCGCCGGACATCCGACGGCCCGCCGTCCGCCGCCCGATGTCCACCTGGCGACATGTCGCTGGTGCGGCGCACCGCAGCTAGTGACCAGCCGACGCGCTGCGTCGCAGACTCCGATCGGTCGATCTCCCTGAGACCGGCCCCCCTGGAGTAGAGGAGCGCATCGCATGCAATGGCCCCCACGCTGGCTGACCGCCGGCGCGGTCGGCGCGCTGGTCGTCGGGCTCGCCGCACCGGCGTCCGCCGACCCGCCCGCCCGGCCCACCGGCCCGAACCCGGGTCCGACCGTCCCGGGTACCGCGCCCGTCCACATCACCCTCATCACCGGCGACCAGGTCGCACTGGTGCAGGCGGCGCCCGGCCGGCTGGCCGCCACCGTCCGCCCCGGCCCCGGCCGCGAGCGGATCACCTTCCACACCGTGGAGGCCGACGGCGGGCTGCGGGTGCTGCCCAGCGACGTCGTGCCGTACGTCTCCGCAGGGGTGCTCGACCCGAACCTGTTCGACGTGCAGGAGCTGGCCGCCGACGGGTACGGCGACGCCGCGCAGGGCGCGCTGCCGCTGATCGTGCGCTACCAGGAGCCGGCCGCCGGCCGGGTCCGGCCGCTCGCCGGCGCCACCGACGCCCGGCCGCTGGAGAGCATCAACGGCGCGGCGCTGCGGGTCGGCAAGGGTGACCTCGGCGGCCTGTGGACGACGCTGCGCGGCACCCCGCAGGCCCGTACCGCCGGTGCGCAGGCCCGGCTCGGCGCCGGCGTCGCCCGGATCTGGCTGGACGGGAAGGTCCGCCCGACGCTGGAGCACAGCGTGCCGCAGATCGGCGCCCCGGCGGCCTGGGCGGCCGGCCGGGACGGCAACGGCGTGAAGGTGGCGGTGCTCGACACCGGCGTCGACGCCACCCACCCCGACCTGGCCGGGCGGATCACCGAGGCGCAGGACTTCTCCGGCAGCGGCAGCGCCAACGACGGGCACGGCCACGGCACCCACGTGGCGGCCACCATCGCCGGCAGCGGCGCCGCCTCCGCCGGGCTGCGCAAGGGCGTCGCCCCCGGCGCGCGACTGCTGGTCGGCAAGGTGCTCGACGACGCCGGCTCCGGCTACGAATCGTCCATCATCGCGGGCATGGAGTGGGCCGCCCACTCCGGCGCGAAGGTCGTCAGCATGAGCCTCGGCGGCTCCGCCACCGACGGCACCGACCCGATGAGCCAGGCCGTCAACGACCTGACCGCCGAGACCGGGGCCCTGTTCGTCATCGCCGCCGGCAACGAGGGCGCGGCGCGTACCGTCGGCTCGCCGGGCGCGGCCGCCGCGGCGCTCACCGTCGGCGCGGTCGACCGCGACGACAACCTCGCGGACTTCTCCAGCCGCGGCCCGCGGCTCGGCGACAACGGCCTCAAGCCGGAGATCACCGCGCCGGGCGTCGGCATCATCGCCGCCCGGGCCGCTGGCACCACCATGGGTACGCCGGTGGGGGACGCGTACACGACGGCGTCCGGCACCTCGATGGCCACCCCGCACGTCGCCGGCGCGGCCGCGATCCTCGCCCAGGAACACCCGGACTGGACGGCCGGGAAGCTCAAGGACGCGCTGGTGAGCACCACGAAGGCGAACCCGGAGCTGACCGTCTTCGAGCAGGGCGGCGGCCGGGTCGACGTGGCCCGGGCGCTCAGCCAGCGGGTGTACGGCTCGGGCACCGCCGACTTCGGTCGGGTGTCCACCGGCGGTGCGGCGGTCGAGCGGACCGTCACGTACACCAACGGCACGGCGGCCCCGCAGACCCTGCGGCTGGCCCTGGAGCTGCGCAACCTGGACAGCGGCGCGGCCGAGGCCGACGGGGTCACCGTCGGCGGCGGCGAGGTCACCGTGCCGGCGGGCGGCAGCGTGGCGGTTCCGCTGCGCGCCGACCCGGCGAAGCTGGACCGTGGCCCGCACGGCGGGTGGCTGGTGGCCACCGGCGCGGACGGCGTGGCGGTGCGTACGGCGGTCGGGCTCACCCTGAGCGGCCCGCAGCACACGGTCACCTTCCGGGTGCTGGACATGCAGGGGCAGCCGGGCATGTCGCCGGTGCTCACCCTCTTCGGCGAGCACCCCGAGTCCGACTACATCGGCTGGGCCGGCGGCGAGACGCAGGTGCAGGTCGAGGAGGGCCCCTACCTGGTCGAGGCGCTGATCGAGCACGGCGCTCCGTTGGACGAGCAGATCACCCTGGTCACCGACCCGGAGCTGATGGTCACCGGGGACGTCACCGTGGTGCTCGACCCGCGCAAGGGCACTCCGGTGCGGATCGAGACGCCGAAGCCGACTGAGCAGCGGGCCGCGATCAGCTTCTACGAGCACCGGGTCTTCGGCAACGGCCGGCAGGTCGACCATGGCGTGATGACCTTCAGCACGATCCAGCAGGTCAACGTCACGCCGACCGGCGCGGTGCGCCAGGGCGAATTCGAGTTCGCCTCGCGCTGGCAGCTGGTCGCACCGATGGTGGACGCCCGGATCAGCGGATTCTCCGGTCCGCTGGACATCAACCTGATGGGTTATTCGCCGGCGCCGACCGGACGGCAGAAGCTGCCGCTGGTCTGGGCGGGCACCGGCACCCCCGCCGAGCTGGCCGGGGTGCGGGGCGCCGCGGCACTGCTCAGCGGCAGCCCGGATGTCTCCGAGGAGGAGCAGATCGCGGCGGCCGCGGCGGCCGGTGCGAAGTCGGTGCTCATCGTCCGCCCGGCGGACTTCAGCGCGTGGACCGTCTGGAACCCGGTGGGTGACCGGCTTCCCGTGCCCGCGATGGCGGTGGCGTACGACGACGGGCAGCGGTTGATCGCGACGGTCCGCAAGGGCCGCGCGACGCTGGACCTGACGCTGACCGTGGACAGCCCGTACCTGTACGACGTGTGGCAGGTCTCGAAGGGTCGGGTGCCGGAGCGGATCGTGCACACGGTCACCGCGAAGAACACCGCCGAGGTGACCGCCCGCTACGGTGACGTCGGCGGTTCGGAGTGGGCCACCGAGCAGCGGTTCGGCTGGCGTCCGTGGCAGGAGACCTCCTGGAACGACGACCAGCGGCTGGTGCGTACCGGCACCACCCGGCAGGAGTTCGTCAGCGCCGGTGACAACTGGTGGCAGCACCAGGTCCTGCACAAGCTCACCTGGTCCTGGGGTCGTCTGCTCGGCGGGCTCACCCAGCAGCCCCGGCGGTACGACGCTGACGACCGGGACACCGAGAGCTGGCACGTCCCGGTGGTCCGTCCGGCCGTCCCGGCCGGCGCTGCGGTGCCGGTGCCGTCCCGCGCCGGGGACACGTTGGACCTGCGGGTGGCCGAGTATGTCGACGCCGACGGGCACTACAGTCCGGCCGGCGGCAGCGAGGAGTCGGACTCCGTCGAGGCCCGGCTCAGTCGGGACGGGAAGCAGATCGCCGACCTTTCCGGCGGGTGGGCACCGGTGCACACCACGGCGGAGTCGGCCCGCTACCGGCTCGACCTGACCACGCGGCGGTCCTCGGACGAGTGGCGCTACGCCACCCGTACCGAGACGGCCTGGCAGTTCACCTCGGCCCGCCCGGCCGAGGAGAAGGCCCGGCCGCTGCCGCTGCTTCAGGTCGACTACCAGGTCCCGGCCGACCTGCGCGGCCAGGTGGCCGGCGGTCGGACGCACCGGCTGGGGTTGAGCCTGCGCCAGCCGGCGGGCGTGCCGGCGCCGACCGGCACCAGCCTGCGGGTCGAGGTGTCCTTCGACGGCGGGAAGACCTGGCGCAAGGTGCCGGTGAAGGGCTCCGGCACCCGGTACACCGCCACCGTCCCGGCCGGCCGGGGCACGGTGTCCCTGCGGGTGCACGGCAGCGACCGGGCCGGTAACACCGTCGACCAGACCGTGGTCGACGCGTACGGGCTGCGCTGACGCGCGCGGGGCGGGGCGGCCGTGGGCCGTCCCGCCCCTTCGCTCAGATCCAGCCCCGCCGGGCGACCTGGAAGGCCAGCCCGGGCCGGGTGTCCACGCCGGCGGCGGCCATCAGGTCGGCGAGTCGGCGCTGCACGGTCCGACGGCTCACCCCGAGTTGCGAGGCGATGGACTTGTCCGGCACCCCGGCCACGAACAGCGACAGCAGCCGCGCCTCGTCGGCGTCCGGTCGGTAGCCGTCGCCGGGGTGGTCGTCGGGGTCGTCGGGCCTGCGGCTCTCGGACGCCGGCACGGCCAGCGGGTCGTCCAGGCGCAGCCGGGTCGCCACCCGCCAGTGGCTCTCGAAGAGGGCGAGCAGCGCGTCGAGCAGTTGACTGCGGCCGATCACGGCGGCGCTCGGCTCGCCGCCGTCGCGGTCGGGCACGAGCGGGCAGATGGCGGTGCGGGCGTCCACGATGGCGAGTCGGACCGGCAGCCGGTCCAGGACGCGGGCCTGCTCGCCGGCGGCGACCCCCTTGGCCAGGTCGGCCAGCGCGCCCGGTTCCAGCAGCAGGTCCCGCTCGTAGATGGCCCGGTAGTTCACCCCGCGGGCCAGCGCGTCGAACTCCTCGACGTTCTCCGGGCCGGCCATCGCGAGGGGGTTCGTCCGGCAGAACCAGAGCACCTCGGTACGCGCCGAGTTCTGCAGATCGCGGAGCCGGTCCCGGAGCATCCGCGCCCCGGTGATCACCTCGACCAGGTGGTCACCGTGGTGACGGCGCAGCCCGGACCGGTACTCCTCGGCCAGTTGGGTGACCCGCCGCCGGGCCGCCTCCAGGTCCTCCTGTCGGCGCAGCAGCGCCGCGCCGAGGGCGACGTCCGGTGCCCTCGGGCGCAGCGGGGCGTCCGGGTCGGTGTCGGTGGGCAGCACCAGGCCCTTGATCCGTAGGGCCTCGACCTGCGCGACGACCTGCGCCCGCGGGCGTTGCAGCCGCTGGACCAGCTCGTCGATCCGGGCCGTGGTGAGCTGGAGCAGGCAGCGGTAGAGCTCCTCTTCAGCCGGGGTCAGGCCGATCACGTCCAACACGGGGCAGAACTGTACGTCGGCCCGGTGCCGGCCGTACGGCGACCTGCCCGCGGCTGCGTCGGCTGGTCAAGTGTCGGGCCACGCGTCTACTGTCGGTTGCTGTGCTGGAAGAGCTGCGCATCACCGGACTGGGCGTCATCGAGGACACCACGCTGCCGTTGACCGGCGGGATGAACGTCATCACCGGCGAGACCGGTGCGGGCAAGACGATGGTGGTCACCGGCCTCGGCCTGCTCTTCGGGGGTCGGGCCGACGCCGGGCGGGTCCGTGCCCAGCCCGGGCGGGCCGTGGTGGAGGGGCGGCTGCGCCTGCAGGGCCGGGTCGCCGACGCGGTGTACGCCCGGATCACCGACGCCGGCGGCGACCCCGACGAGGACGGTTCGCTGCTGCTGAGCCGCACGGTGACGTTGGAGGGCCGGTCCCGTGCCCACCTCGGTGGCCGGAGCATGCCGGTGTCGATGCTCGGTGAGGTGGGTGAGCAGGCGGTGGCCGTGCACGGCCAGTCCGACCAGCTGCGGCTGCTGCGCCCGGCCGAGCAGCGGGCGGCACTGGACCGGTTCGCCGGCCCGGCGCACGAGAAGCTGCTCGACGCGCTGCGCGAGGCGTACACCGGTTGGCGGCGGATCGTCGACGACCTGGCCGACCGCCGCCGCAACGCCCGCGAGCGCAACCAGGAGGCCGACCTGCTGCGGCTCGGCCTCGACGAGATCACCCGGGTCGATCCGCAGCCCGGTGAGGATGACGAGCTGAAGGCCGAGGCGCAGCGCCTCGAGCACGCCGAGGGGCTGCGTACGGCCGCGCAGGTGGCCCAGCAGTGCCTGGCCGGCGGCGCGGAGGCGGCCGACGAGACACCGGACGCGACGGCGCTGCTGGGCACCTCCCGGCGCACCCTGGAGGCGCAGTCCGGCACCGATCCGGCGCTCGGTGAGCTGGCGGCCCGGCTGGAGGAGGCGGCCACCCTGGTCACCGACGTCTCCGCCGAGCTGTCGGCGTACCTGGCGACGCTCGACGCGGATCCGGCCCGGTTGCAGCACATCTACGAGCGGCGGGCCGCGCTGCGCGCGCTGACCCGCAAGTACGCCGACGACGTCGACGGGGTGATCGCGTGGGCCGAGCGGGCCCGCACCCGACTGTCCGACCTGGACACCTCCGACGACCTGCTCGACGAGTTGGAGCGCGAGGGGCAGCGGCTGGCGGGCGAGGTGGCCGATCTGGCCGGTCGGGTGTCGGTCTCCCGACAGGAGGCGGCCGTCCGCTTCGCCGATCAGGTCACCGTCGAGCTGGCCGGCCTGGCCATGCCGCACGCCCGGATCGAGGTCGCGGTGCTGCCCCGCCCGGCCGGACGGTCCGAGCCGTCGCTGCCGGTCAACGGCGCCGAGGTGGGCATCGCCCCGGACGGCGGCGACGAGGTGGAGCTGCGGTTGCTGGCCCACCCGGGCGCGCCGTCGCTGCCGTTGCAGCGCGGCGCCTCCGGCGGTGAGCTGTCCCGGGTGATGCTCGCCATCGAGGTGGTCTTCGCCGGTTCGGGTGGCCCGCCCACGCTGGTCTTCGACGAGGTCGACGCGGGGGTCGGCGGTCAGGCGGCGGTGGAGATCGGCCGGCGGCTGGCCCGGCTGGCCCGCAGCCACCAGGTGCTGGTCGTCACCCACCTGCCGCAGGTGGCGGCGTTCGCCGACCGGCACCTGGTGGTGGCGAAGGACACGGGCGGCGCGGTGACCACGAGCGGTGTGCGGGTGGTGGAGGACACTGAGCGGGCCCGGGAGCTGGCTCGGATGCTCGCTGGTTTGCCAGATTCAGATCTGGGTATCGCCCACGCCGAGGAGCTTCTGGCCGTGGCGGCCAAGGAACGGCGGCCGTGACGCCGCGTATTGTGGGCGCAAGCACACCGGCTTGCGCCGACGTGTGCTTCCCTGGGTAGGCGGCCCTGCTCAGGCATGTCGCGACAGAAAAGCTGCCTCACATGCCAGGATGGTCACGATGCGTCTACCCACGTTGCGCCGGAACCGGATCGCGGAGCCGGGCAGAGTCCTCGGCACCGCGCGCCTCGATCGCCGGACAAAACGCCTGGTCGGTCGGCTACGGCCCGGTGACATCGCGGTCATCGACCACGTCGACCTGGACCGGGTGGCGGCCGATTCGTTGGTCGCCGTCGGTGTCGGGGCGGTGCTCAACGCCAAGCCCTCGGTCTCCGGCCGCTACCCGAACCTCGGCCCGGAGGTGCTGATCGCCGCCGGCATCCCGCTCCTGGACGACCTGGGGGAGGGCGTCTTCGAGCGGATCCGCGAGGGCGACCAGGTGCGCATCGAGGGCAACACGGTCTTCGCCGGCGACGAGCCGGTGGCGCACGGCAGCCTGCAGGACACCGAGTCGGTCGCCAAGGCGATGGCCGACGCCCGGGAGGGGCTGTCGGTGCAGTTGGAGGCGTTCGCCGCCAACACCATGGACTACCTCCGCCAGGAGCGCGATCTGCTGCTCGACGGCGTGGGCGTGCCGGACATCGAGACCCAGATCCAGGGTCGGCACTGCCTGATCGTGGTGCGCGGCTACGACTACAAGGCCGACCTGGACGTGCTGCGCCCGTACATCCGGGAGTTCAAGCCGGTGCTGATCGGCGTCGACGGTGGCGCCGACGCGCTGGTTGAGGCCGGATACACCCCCGACATGATCATCGGGGACATGGATTCGGTGACCGACGACGTGCTGCGCTGCGGCGCCGAGGTGATCGTGCACGCCTACCCGGACGGGCGGGCGCCCGGGCTGCCCCGGGTCAGCGGCCTCGGCGTCCCGGCGGTGACCTTCCCGGCGGCGGCGACCAGCGAGGACCTGGCCATGCTGCTGGCCGACGAGAAGGGCGCCTCGCTGCTGGTCGCGGTCGGCACCCACGCCACGCTGGTCGAGTTCCTGGACAAGGGCCGCGGTGGGATGGCCTCGACGTTCCTGACCCGGCTGAAGGTCGGCGGCAAGCTGGTCGACGCCAAGGGCGTGAGTCGGCTCTACCGGCAGAGCATCTCCGGTTCGTCGCTGCTGCTGCTGGTGCTGTCGGCGGTCGCGGCGATGGCCTCCGCGGTGGCTGTTTCCACCGTCGGGAAGGCATACCTGGGCGTGGCCGCCGAGTGGTGGGACAATCTGGTGTTCCAGCTGTACCGGCTCTTCTAGTTCCCGACCGATCAAGAGGCTGCAAGCGTGATCAACTTCCGCTACCACGTGGTGTCCCTCACCGCGGTCTTCCTGGCTCTGGCGATCGGCCTGGTGGTCGGCACGGCCGCCCTCAACGGCCCGGTCGCCGACTCGCTCAAGGAGCAGGTCACCGGGCTGCGCAAGGACAACCAGCAGTGGCGTCAGCAGGTCAACAGCATGGAGAAGCAGCTCGGGCTGGAGGAGGAGTTCGCCGAGCAGGTGTCCCAGGTCGTCCTCCCGGGCACCCTCACCGGCCGTCGCGTGCTGGTGCTCAGCCTGCCCAACGGGCGCGACCACACCGAGGGCGTGCTCAAGAAGATTCAGCTCGCCGGCGCCACCATCACCGGCCGGGTCGACCTGCAGGACAAGTTCATCAACCCGGACAACAACTCCAACCTGCTGGAGTTGGCCGTCACCGCCGCCCGGCCGACCGCGCAGACCACCGGCCTGCCCGGCAACGGGCACGGCGTGGAGACCTCCAGCGCCCTGCTGGCCAGCGTCCTGCTGGACCGGGCCCAGGGCACCGCGCCGGTCAGCGACGCCGACCGGCGGGCGGTACTCGCCGCCTACAACAACGCCGGCTACCTGACCACCGACGACAACAAGGTCACCGGGTCGGCCGAGGCCGTCGTCGTGGTCAGCGGGCAACCGTACGTCGACAAGGACTCCGACAAGCGTGACGAGTCGGTCGTCAAGATCGCCGAGCAGTTCGACCGGACCGGATCGATCGTGGTGAGCGGCAACGGCTCCACCGGCGGTAACGTGGTGGCCGTGGTCCGCGGCGACCCCGTGCTCTCCCAGACCATCTCCACGGTCGACAACGCCAACACCGTGCAGGGCCAGTTCGTCAGCGGCCTCGCCCTGGCGCAGCAGCTCACCGAGAAGAAAGCCGGCCAGTACGGCGTCGGCGACAACGCCGCCTCCGGCCTGTTGCCTAGACTGCCCCAGTGAGCGAACGACGTACCCCCGTGTCCGAAACCGACGAGGCGGCGCGTGAGCGAGCGCAGCGAGCGAACCTGAGGTACAGCAAGGCGGCGTCTTCCGCCGCCGCCGAGCGAAGCGAGGTGGTGGCGTGAAGGCGCTCGGCCGGCTGCTGATCGCCGGAGCCGGCGCCGCCGCCGCCCGGTACGCGCTGCGTGAGGTGCGTACCGCCCCGATCGGGCCAGCGCTGGAGCGCACCAACTTCCGCGGCCGCCCGGTGACCCTGGCCGCCGGGCCGGCGCTCGCCGCCGGTGCGGCCGCAGCCGGCGCGTTCGGCGCCACCAGCGCCGCCTCCGGCGGAGCCGCCCTGGTCGCCGGCCTCGGCGCGGGCGGCGTCGGGCTGTACGACGACGTGGTCGGCGCCCGCCCGGAGCAGAAGACCGCGAAGGGCTTCACCGGTCACCTCGCCGCGCTGCGCGAGGGACGGGTCACCGCCGGGCTGGTCAAGGTCGTCGGGGTGGGCGCCGCCGGGCTGGGCGCCGCCGCGCTGCTCGCCGCCGATCCCCGGGTCGCCGCGCACCCCCGCCGCCAGCGCCACGGCGCGTTCGGCCGCGGCGTCGACGTGCTGCTCGGCGCCGGGGTGATCGCCGGCACCGCCAACCTGCTCAACCTGCTCGATTTACGCCCCGGACGGGCCATCAAGTCGGGGCTGCTGCTCGGCGCGCCCCTGAGCGGCGGCCCGCACGGCGGGATCGCCGCGGGCGCGGCCGGCGCGGCCGCCGGTCTGCTCCGCGACGACCTGGCCGAGGACGTGATGCTCGGCGACAGCGGCGCGAACGCCCTCGGCGCGGTGCTCGGCGTCGCGCTCGCCGCCCGGACCGGCCCGCTCGGCCGCGCCGGGCTGCTCGCCGTTCTCGCCGGCCTCACCGCCGCCAGCGAGAAGGTCAGCTTCACCTCGGTGATCCAGGGGACCCCGGGGCTGCGGGAGCTCGACGCACTGGGCCGGCGCGCCGACTGACGTGACCAGACCGGCACCCCTCGCCGGCGCCGGCCGGCTGGCCGGGGCAGCCGCGCTCATCGCCGTCCTCACCGTGCTCAGCCGGCTCGCCGGCTTCGGCCGTACCGCCGTGTTCACCTGGAGCCTGGCGCCCACCGACCTCGGCGGCGCCTACGTGGTGGCCAACGCGGTGCCGAACTTCATCTTCGAGATTGTCGCCGGGGGAGCGCTGGCCAGCCTGGTCGTACCGCTGCTGGCCGGTGCGGTCGCCGCCGGCGACCGGACGGCGGTGGCCCGGACCACCGGGGCGTTGCTGACCTGGACGCTGGCTCTGCTGGTGCCGCTCGCGCTGCTGGTCGTGCTGTTGGCCGGGCCGGTGATCGGGGCGCTGGGCGACGGCCTGACCGCCGCCCAGCAGCAGAGCGGGACCCGGATGCTGCGGGTCTTCGCCCCGCAGTTGCCGCTGTACGGCGTCGGCATCGTGCTCACCGGGGTGCTCCAGGCGCACCGACGCTTCGCCTGGCCGGTGCTAGCCCCGCTGCTGTCCAGCCTCACCGTGATCGTCGTCTACCTGGGGTTCACCTCGACCCAGGGCCGACTGGCCACGGTCGGCGGGGTGACTCCCGGCGGCGAGCTGCTGCTCTCGGCCGGTACCACCCTCGGCGTGGTGGTGCTGTCGCTGTCGCTGCTGATTCCGATGCGGCGGCTGCGCCTGCGGTTGCGGCCCGGGTTCGGGTTCCCCTCCGACGCGCGGGCCCGGGTCGGCGGCCTGGCAGTGGCTGGCGCGGTCACCGTCACCACGCAGCAGATCGCGCTGATCGTCAGCCTTCACCAGGTCACCTACGGCGCGCAGACCAACCCTGGGGTGTACAACCTGGCGCAGACCGTCTATCTGCTGCCCTGGGCGGTGCTGACCGTGCCGCTGGCCATCGCCGCGTACCCGACCCTGGCCGCCGCCCGCGCCGCCGGGGACGAGGACACCTACCGGGCGACCCTCGCCCCGGCCGTGCGTGGGGTGCTCCTGTTCAGCTGCCTCGGCGCGGCCGCGTTGATTGGCACCGCCGGGTCGATCGGGCAGGTCTTCTTCAGCAACGCGGCCACCGCCTCGACCGCCGCCGCCGCGATCATCGGGTTCGCGCCGGGTCTGCTCGGCTACGGCCTCTTCGCGGTGCTCACCCGGGCGCTCTACGCCCGGGGGGCAACCCGGGCGGCAACCGTCGCCACGGCGGTCGGCTGGCTGGTGGTTCCCGCCGCCGTCCTGTTGCTCGGCGTGCTGCTGCCGCTGCGGGATCGGGTACTCGCGGTGACGGCAGCGAACTCGGTGGGAATGCTGGTGCTCGGGGCGCTGCTGCTCGCGGCGGTGTGGCGCGGCGCCGGCCGTACGGCGTTGGCCGGCGCGACCCGGGCCGGCGCGGCTGGCGCTCTGGCCGCAGTGCTCGCCGCGCTCGCCGGGCTCGGCCTCACCCGGTGGTTCGACACGCCGGGCGGCGGCACCCCGACGATGGTGGCGGCACTCGGTCAGGGCATGCTGTCCGGGGTTCTGGTTGGGGTCGTGTTCCTCGCCGTGGTCTGGTTCGTCGACCGGCGGGACGTACGGCCGCTGCTGGCCGGGGTGCTGCGGCGTCTGGGCCGGGCGGGACGGCGCGGTTCGCGGGACCGGGCCGATACGCCGACGCCGGGCGCGGTCCCCCCGGAGCAGGACGACGGGAAGGAGACGGTGGTCCGGTGAGCGCGAGGAGTGAGCCGTCTCAGCCCGTCCTGCCCACCGGATGGTCGGGCAGCGTTGCGCTGGTGCTCGCCTCCAGCACCGGCGGGGTCGGCCAGCACGTCCGCTCGGTGGCGCGCGGGCTCGTCGCGGCCGGTGCCACCGTGCTGGTGTTCGGGCCGGCGGCGACGCAGGAGCAGTTCGACTTCGCCGGGGTCGGCGCGCGTTTCCAGCCGGTGGAGATTCCGGCCAGCCCGACGCCGGCCGACGCTCGCGCGGTGCTCGCCCTGCGCCGGGCGCTCGCCGCCGCCCGGGTTGACGTGGTGCACGCGCACGGTCTGCGCGCCGGGCTGGTGGCTGTGCTGGCCCGTCCGGCCGCCCCGCTGGTCGTGACCTGGCACAACGCGGTGCTCGCCGGCGGGTTGCGGGGCGGGATGTCCCGGCTCGCCGAGCGGGTGGTGGCCCGGGGCGCCCGGGTGGCCCTCGGGGCCTCCGCGGACCTGGTGGAACGGGCCGCCGCGCTGGGTGCCGCCGACGCCCGGCTCGCCCCGGTCGCCGCGCCGACGCTGCCCGCGCCGCGTCGACGCCCCGCCGCCGTCCGGGCCGAGTTCGGTGTCCGCCCGGACCAGCCGCTGATCGTCTCGGTGGGCCGGCTGCACCCGCAGAAGCGGTACGACGTGCTGATCGACGCGGCGGCCCGCTGGCGTACCCGTACTCCACCGCCGGTCGTGGTGATCGCCGGCAGCGGCCCGGCCTACCTGCCGCTGGCCGCCCGGACCTCGGCGGCCCGCGCCCCGGTGACCCTGCTGGGGCACCGCACGGACGTGGCCGACCTGCTCGCCGGCGCCGACCTCGCGGTGGTGACCAGCGACTGGGAGGCCCGGCAGCTCTTCGCCCAGGAGGCGCTGCGGGCCGGCGTGCCGCTGGTGGCCACCGCGGTCGGCGGGCTGCCGGAGCTGGTCGGCGACGCCGCCGCGCTGGTCCCCGCCGGCGACGTGGACGCCGTCGACGCGGCGGTGCGCGTGTTGCTCGACGACCCGGCGGCCCGGGCCGAGCTGGGCCGGCGCGGCGCCGAGCGGGCGGCGACGTGGCCCACCGAGGCGGACACCGTCGCCGCGTTGGCGGCCCTCTACGCCGAGTTGGCCGCGACGCCCACCGGCCCGGCGACCCCGGATTCCGACGCCCCGATGACGGGACACCGGTGATGCTGCGCCGACTCGCCCCCGCCCTGTTGACCGTGCTCGTGGTGGCGTTGGGCGTCACCGCGCTGTCCGCGCGTCCGCCGCAGGGCAGTCCGGAGCGCACCGCCGACTTCGTGGTCCTCGCCGGGATCGCGGGGCTGCGCTGGGAGGACGTGGATCCGCAGACCACTCCGACGCTGTGGCGGATGGCCCAGGACGGCTCGATCGGCTCGCTGTCGGTGCGCTCCGCGCACCGGCCCACCTGCCCGGTGGACGGCTGGCTGACCCTGGGCGCGGGCAGCTTCGCCGCGTGGAACGGCAGCCGGTCGGCCGGTGGCTGCCCGCCGGCCGGGGTGGTCGTGGAGCAGCCGGACGGCATCGGCGCGAACCTGCCCGACCAGGAGAGCGTGGTCCAGTACAACCAGCAGCGGCTGCCCTGGGGCACCATGCCCGGGTCGCTGTCGGAGTCGGTGCGCTGCTCGGTCGCGGTCGGTCCGGGTGCGGCGGTGGCCGCCGCCCGACCGTTCGGCCGGGTCGACCGGTACGCCTCGGGGCTGCCGGACGATCCGCGCGCGCTGCTCGGCTCGTGCGTGCTGAGCATCGTCGACCTCGGCACGGTCGACGGGACCGACCCGGCGGCGCGCGCCGCGGCGGCCCGCTCGGCGGACGCCCAGCTGGCCCGGGTGCTGGCCGCCCGGCCGCCGCGTTCACTGGTGCTGGTCGCCGGGGTCTCCGACACCGCCCAGCCGTCCCGACTGCACGTGGCGGTGGCCGACGGGCCGGGCTGGGAGCGGGGCTGGCTCACCTCGGCCAGCACCGGCCGGGACGGCTACCTGCAACTTGTCGACCTCGCGCCGACCGCGCTGGCCGCGCTGGGCCGGCCGATGCCGGAGCGGCTCTTCCTCGGCCGGCCGGCGGTCAGCACCGGCGGCCGCCCGGCCGACCTGGCCGAGGCGATCACCGTGCCGGCCGACGCGGACCAGGAGGCGGCCGCGCAGCGGACCGTCTCCGGCCGGTTCTTCACCCTGCTCGCCGGGTTGCAGGTCCTGCTGGCCCTCGCGGTGCTGCCGCTGCTGCGTCGGGCCCGCCCGCACGCCGGGCCGGCGGGGCCGACGCCGGCGCCCGCCCGGGTCGTGGCAGTGGTGGAGCTGCTGCTGGTGGCCGCGGCGTTGACCGTGCCGGCGGCGCTGCTCGCCGACGCGGTGCCGTGGTGGCGCGGCGAGCATTCAGGTTGGATCTTCGCCGGGGTCACCGCGCTGCTGGTGGCGGCCGGCACCGCGGCGGTCCGGTTCGTCCCCGGGTACGCGGGCACCCTCGGCCCGTTCGGCGCGGTGGCCGGCCTCACCACCCTCGTCGTCGGGTTGGACGTGCTCACCGGGGCCCGGCTCCAGCTCAACGGCGTGGTCGGCTACTCCGCGTTGCAGGGTGGCCGGTACTCCGGCCTCAGCACGGTCGGGTTGGGGGTGTTCCTCGCCGGCGCGCTGCTGAGCGCGGGCTGGCTCGCCCAGCGGGTGCACCGCACCTGGCGGCCGGCGGTGATGGTGGCCGTCGGTGGTCTCGCCGTCGTGGTGGTCGGCAGCCCGTACCTGGGTGCCGATCCGGTCGGCGCGATCGCGTTGACCGCCGGGCTGAGCGTGGCCGCCGCGATCAGCGCCGGCGGCTGGCTGACGATCAGCAGGCTGGCCTGGGCCACCATGGCCGCCCTGGCGGTCGGCATCGGCTTCGCCGTGGTGGACCTGCGTCGTCCGGCGGCGGAGCGGGGCAGCCTGGGTCGGTTCCTGTCCGCCGTGGGCGACGGCACCGGCGGGTTCACCGTGCACCGGTCCAGCGCCGCGAACTTCGAGACGCTGGTCAACAGCCCGCTGACCCTGCTGGCTCTGGCCGGTGGCCTGCTGGTGTGGTTCGCCCTGTTGCAGCCGTGGGGCGGGCTGACGCGACTGTTCGGCATCTACCCGGCCGTCCGGGCCGCGCTGGCCGGTACCGCGGTCGCCGCGGTGCTCGGTGGCGTGCTCGACGGCGCGGCGCTGGACATCGCGGGGGCCGCCGCCGCGGTGGTGGTGCCGGTGGCCGCGCTGGCCTCGCTGCGGGTGCTCCGGCACGCCGCGGACCGCACCCGCCCGGGCGGGGGGCGTGCCCGCGACGACGGCGCCGACGACGATTCCGGCTTCGGCGGGACCGGGCCGGCTGGTGGCGGTGACGGCCCGACCGGCGGTGGTGGGCCCCTGGGCGCGGTTCATCCCCGCCCGATCAGCGGCCCGCCCGCCGGCCCGCCCGCAAAGGCCGGGCGACCCACGGACGCGGCCACGCCGGCGGAACGCGCGCCCGACGACCCGGCCGAGCCGAGGCCGGACGCCCCGGCGGCGCCGGCGCAACGACCGGCCGACCCGTCGGAGGCCGACCCCTCGGACACCGCGCCGACGGTGGCGCGGCCGCCCCGGCAGGTCACCCGATCATCGACCGAGGTTGCCGCCCCCTGAGCGCCGGGACGCCGTCGTGGTGCCCCGAGGTGTCCCACCCGGGGTGCGGCCTGCGAGTACCCGCCCGGGAGGTGTTACCGTGGAATCCCGTGGATCGCGTGATCACTTTGCTGATCAAGCACGGCGGTCTGCATGACCGCGACAGACGACACGGGAGCAGGCCTTGGCCCCATCAGCACGGACGACCAGGCACATTTTCGTCACCGGGGGCGTCGCCTCCTCGCTGGGTAAGGGCCTCACCGCCTCCAGCCTCGGCAACCTGTTGACCGCGCGCGGGCTGCGCGTCGTGATGCAGAAGCTCGACCCCTACCTCAACGTCGACCCGGGAACGATGAACCCGTTCCAGCACGGCGAGGTCTTCGTCACCGAGGACGGCGCCGAGACCGACCTCGACGTCGGGCACTACGAGCGTTTCCTTGACCGGGCGTTGTCCGGCAAGGCGAACGTCACCACGGGCCAGATCTACTCCGACGTGATCGCCAAGGAGCGGCGCGGCGAGTACCTGGGTGACACCGTCCAGGTCATCCCGCACATCACCAACGAGATCAAGTCCCGGATCCTGGCGATGGGCGAGCCGGACGACGACGGCCACGTCCCCGACGTGGTGATCACCGAGGTCGGCGGCACGGTCGGCGACATCGAGTCGCTGCCGTTTTTGGAGGCGATCCGCCAGGTCCGCCACGACCTTGGCCGGGACAACTGCTTCTACCTGCACGTCTCGTTGGTGCCGTATCTGGCGCCGTCGGGTGAGCTGAAGACCAAGCCGACCCAGCACTCGGTGGCGCAGCTGCGCAACATCGGCATCCAGCCGGACGCCATCGTGCTGCGCTGCGACCGGGAGATCCCGGAGAAGCTCAAGGAGAAGCTGTCGCTCTACTGCGACGTGGACGCCGAGGCGGTCGTCGCCGCGCCGGACGCGCCGAGCATCTACGACATCCCGAAGGTGCTGCACCGCGAGGGGCTGGACGCGTACGTGGTGCGCCGGCTCGGGCTCTCCTTCCGGGACGTGGACTGGACCAGCTGGGACGACCTGCTGGAGCGGGTGCACCGGCCCCGGCACACGGTCACCGTCGCGGTGGTCGGCAAGTACGTCGACCTGCCCGACGCGTACCTGTCGGTGAGCGAGGCGATCCGGGCGGCCGGGTTCGGCCACCGCGCCCGGGTGCAGCTGCGCTGGGTGCCCAGCGACGAGTGCGTCACCCCGGCCGGCGCCGCGGCGGCCCTGGCGGGCGTGGACGGCATCCTCATCCCCGGCGGTTTCGGGGTGCGCGGCATCGAGGGCAAGATCGGCACCGCCCGGTACGCCCGGGAGAACGGCATCCCGCTGCTCGGCCTCTGCCTCGGCCTGCAGTGCATGACCATCGACGTGGCCCGGCATTTGGCCGGCCTGGACGGCGCGAACTCGCTGGAGTTCGACGAGCAGGCCGCGCACCCGGTCATCGCCACGATGGCCGACCAGGAGGACATCGTCGCCGGCAAGGGCGACCTGGGCGGCACGATGAGGCTCGGCGCGTACCCGGCGACGCTGACCGAGGGCTCGATCGTCGCCGAGGCGTACGGGAGCACCGACATCAGCGAGCGGCACCGGCACCGGTACGAGGTGAACAACGCCTACCGGGACGCGCTGACCAAGGCGGGCCTGCACATCTCCGGCACCTCGCCGGACGGCCGGCTGGTCGAGTTCATCGAGCTGGACCGGGGTCTGCACCCGTTCTTCGTGGCCACTCAGGCGCACCCGGAGCTGAAGAGCCGCCCCACCCGCCCGCACCCGTTGTTCGCCTCGTTCGTCAAGGCCGCCGTGGCGTACTCGCAGGCCGACCAGCTTCCGGTCGACCTGGACGCGGCGACGGAGGCCCCGACGACGCGTCGGGCCGCCCGCAACGGCGCCGCGACGAAGGCGTCGTCCGCGTCGTGAGCGAGCGAGCCGTCGAGCACCGCTACGAGGTGCGCTCGAGCGAGGAGCGCTACCGGGGCCGGATCTTCACCGTGGTCAGCGAGGAGGTCACCATGCCGGGCGGCGGGACCGCCGCGCGTGACCTCGTGCGGCACGTCGGGGCGGTGGCCGTGGTGGCGCTCGACGACGCCGGCCAGGTGGTGCTGATCCGGCAGTACCGGCATCCGGTCGGCCGGCACCTGTGGGAGCTGCCGGCCGGCCTGATGGACGTCTCCGGCGAGGAGTTGCCGGCCGCCGCGCTGCGGGAGCTGGCCGAGGAGGCCGACCTCACGGCCGGGCGGATCGACGTCCTGGTCGACCTGCACAGCTCGCCCGGTTTCACCGACGAGCTGGTCCGGGTCTACCTGGCGCGGGATCTGGCCGACGTGCCGGCCGAGGAGCGTCACGACCGCCGGGACGAGGAGGCCGACCTCCAGGTCGTCCGGATCGACCTGGACGAGGCCGTCGGCATGGTCCTGGCCGGCGAGATCACCAACGCCTCCGCGGTGGCGGGGCTGCTGGCCACGGCCCGCGCCCGGGACACCGGCTGGTCGGCGCTGCGCCGCGCGGACGCACCGCTGCCGCGCTGAGAGTCGCCGCCGGGCCCGCACCGGTGAGGGGTACGCGCGACAGGGCCCCGCGGCACGCATGCCGCGGGGCCCTGTCGTCGTCTGGTGGATCAGTCGCGCAGCGGCCGGCCCTGCGCGTCCGTGCCGCCGTTCACCAGGATGAGGATGCCGTCGATGAGGCCCCAGAGCGAGCCGAAACCGCAGGTCACCAGGCTCACCACGAGCTGCAGAACGGCGATCTTGGTGTGTCCCGTGTAGAACCGACCGGCGCCGAAGGTGCCGAGCAGGATGCCGAGGATCCCGGCGACAACCTTGCTCTTGTCGGAGTAACCGGGGGCATACCCCGGCTGGTAAGGAGGAGTGGTCATGGGCCGACACAATAGTGATCCACTCGCCCGCTGTCCGCAGCGGGACCCACCAGATGGGACGATAATGGGTGAACATTGTCCTGACGGCTGAGGTTGCCCGCCCACCGCCGGCCCGGTCGATGCCCTGACACTCCGTCAGGTCACCCCGGCACCGGATGCCACTGTGCTGGCTCGCGGCGGGGCCGGGCGCGCCTAGACTGCCGCCGGCGGGACCGGTGGACCGCGGTGGCAATGGGGCCGTCGCGGCACCGAGCAGTCGGGGGAGAGCAGCCCCGAAGAGAGGTGTCTGCATCGTGAAGGTCGGAATCCCACGCGAGGTCAAGAACCACGAGTACCGCGTGGCGATCACGCCCCCGGGCGTCAACGAGTTCACCCGCAGCGGTCACCAGGTCTTCGTCGAGTCCGGCGCCGGGGTCGGCTCCAGCATCAGCGACGAGGAGTTCGCCGCGGCGGGCGCCACGATCCTGGCCACCGCCGACGAGGTGTGGGAGACCGCCGAGCTGGTGCTCAAGGTCAAGGAGCCGATCGCCGAGGAGTACCACCGGATGCGCGAGGGGCAGGTGCTCTTCACCTACCTGCACCTGGCCGCCTCCAAGGAGTGCACTGACGCGCTGATCGACCGGAAGGTCACCGGCATCGCGTACGAGACCGTCGAGCTGCCCGACCGGTCACTGCCGCTGCTCGCCCCGATGTCCGAGGTGGCCGGCCGGCTCGCCCCCCAGGTGGGCGCCTTCTACATGATGCGCACCGGCGGTGGGCGCGGCGTGCTGCCCGGCGGCGTCTCCGGGGTGTACGCGGCCAAGACCGTGGTCATCGGCGCCGGCGTCTCCGGCATGAACGCCGCCGCGATCGCGCTGGGCCTGCAGTCCGAGGTGCTGCTGCTGGACAAGAACGTCGCCCGGCTGCGCCAGGCCGACGCCATCTACCGGGGGCACCTGCAGACCGTCGCCTCCAACGCGTACGAGGTCGAGCGGGCCGTGCTCGACGCCGATCTGGTCATCGGCGCGGTGCTGGTGCCCGGCGCCAAGGCTCCGACCCTGGTCTCCAACGAGTTGGTCTCCCGGATGAAGCCGGGCAGCGTGCTGGTCGACATCGCCATCGACCAGGGCGGCTGCTTCGAGGACTCGCGCCCCACCACGCACGCCGACCCGGTCTACAAGGTGCACGAGTCGATCTTCTACTGCGTGGCGAACATGCCCGGCGCGGTGCCGAACACCAGCACCTACGCGCTGACCAACGTCACCCTGCCGTACGCCCTGGAGTTGGCCAACCAGGGCTGGCGCGAGGCGCTGCGCCGCGACCCGGCGCTGGCGCTGGGCCTGAACACCCACGACGGCCGGGTCACCTACGGCCCGGTCGCCGAGTCGCACGGCATGGACGTGCTCCCGCTGGCCGACGTGCTGGCCTGAGCGGCGGCGGGCTGACCGGCATCGCGGACAGGGCCGGCGCGGGCGAGCAGCCCGCGCCGGCCCTGCGCCGTGCCGTGCGCGGCTACCTCGACCACCTCACCGTCGAGCGGGGCCTGTGCGCGAACACCCTCGCCTCGTACCGCCGGGACCTGGACCGCTACCTCACCACCCTGGTGGACGCCGGCATCACCGACCTCGCGTCGGTCGGCGCCGGCGTCGTCGAATCGCACCTGGCGCGGCTGCGCGCCGGCGACGACGCGCACCCGCCGCTGGCGGTCTCCTCCGCCGCCCGCGCGGCCAGCGCGGTACGCGGCCTGCACCGCTTCGCGCTGCGCGAGGGGCTGGCCGGGGCCGACCCCAGCCGCGACGTCCGCCCACCCACCCCGCCGCGCCGGCTGCCCCGCGCGCTGCCGGTCGACGACGTGGTCCGGCTGCTGGAGACCGCAGGCCCGGTCACCGCGACCGGCGAGGGCGCGCCGCTCGCGCTGCGCGACCGGGCGCTGCTGGAATTCCTGTACGGCACCGGCGCGCGGATCTCCGAGGCGGTCGGCGCCGCGGTGGACGACCTCGACGCCGACGAGGGCACCGTGCTGCTGCGCGGCAAGGGCGGCCGGGTGCGCCTGGTGCCGATCGGCGGGTACGCCGTGCAGGCGGTGCGCGCCTACCTGGTCCGGGCCCGGCCCGGACTGGCCTCCGCTGGCCGGGGCACCCCGGCGGTCTTCCTCAACGCCCGCGGCGGCGCGTTGACCCGGCAGGGCGCCTGGGCCATCCTGCGCCGCGCGGCCGGCCGTGCCGGGCTGCCGGTCGACGGGCCCGCCGCGGTCTCCCCGCACACCCTGCGCCACTCGTACGCCACCCACCTGCTCGACGGCGGCGCCGACGTGCGGGTGGTCCAGGAACTGCTCGGGCACGCGTCGGTGACCACCACCCAGGTCTACACACTGGTGACCGTCGAGCGGCTGCGCGAGGTGTACGCCACCGCCCACCCGCGCGCCCGGGGCTGAGCCCGGTCGCGGTCGGTCCCGACACGCCGGGCCGGTGCCGAGCCCCCTGCTGGTCGGTGGCGTACAGTCGGCATCGGCGCGGACCTCCTGGGGCGACACGACCGGGGTGCGCAGCGGCGCCGCGAAGGACGTCGGACGGCTCCGACGCCGGGTGGGTCGTCGGGAGGGGGCAACGAGCACATGGCTGGCAACGGTGACCGTGCCGAGACCTGGACGTCGGAGCTCCGCGAGCAGCAGGCCACGCTCGGTGCGGACCTGGGTCCGGCAGATCCGGCGGCATACACGATGCGCAAGCCGATCCCCGAGCCGATGCCCACCGATCGGCACGGCCCGGCGCGCATCATCGCGATGGCCAACCAGAAGGGCGGCGTCGGCAAGACCACCACCACCATCAACCTGGGCGCGGCGCTGGCCGAGTACGGCCGCAAGGTGCTGCTGGTCGACTTCGACCCGCAGGGCGCGCTCTCGGTGGGTCTGGGGGTCAACCCGCACAACCTCGACCTGTCCATCTACAACCTGCTCATGCAGGACGACATTGTCGCCGAAGACGTCGTGATCAAGACCGACGTGGCGGGCCTGCACCTGCTGCCGGCCAACATCGACCTCTCCGCCGCCGAGATCCAGCTCGTCAACGAGGTCGCCCGGGAGATGGCCCTGGCCCGGGTGCTGCGAACGGTCCGCAAGGAATACGACTACATCCTGATCGACTGCCAGCCGTCGCTCGGCCTCCTGGCGATCAACGCGCTGACCGTCGCGCACGGCGTGCTCATCCCACTCGAGTGCGAGTTCTTCAGCCTGCGCGGCGTGGCGCTGCTGCTGGACACCATCGACAAGGTGCGCGAGCGGCTCAACTTCGACCTGGAGCTCGAGGGCATCCTCGCGACCATGTACGACAGCCGCACCACGCACTGCCGGCAGGTGCTCCAGCGGGTCGTCGAGGCGTTCGGCGACAAGGTCTACCAGACGGTCATCACCAAGACGGTGAAGTTCCCCGAGTCCACCGTGGCCGGTGCCCCGATCACCACACTGGACCCGGCGTCCTCCGGGGCACGCAACTACCGCCAACTGGCCCGTGAGGTGATCGCCGCCCAGTCGGAGCGGTAGCCGGAACGCCCGGTGCCCGCCTCGTGGACTACGGTCGTCCGGTGACCGCGCCACCCCTCGACCCGCCGGCCGGGCCGCACGAGGCCGCCGCCCCGGCGGTCGCCGCCGAGCTGGCCGCCGAGGTCGACGGCGTACTGCCCGGCGACCCGCCGAGCACCTCCCGCTTCACCGTGCGGCTGGCCAACTTCACCGGCCCGTTCGACCTGCTGCTGCAACTGATCGGCAAGCACAAACTCGACGTCACCGAGGTGGCCCTGCACAAGGTCACCGACGAGTTCATCGCCTACATCCGCGCCATGGGCGACAAGTGGGACCTCGACGAGGCCAGCGAGTTCCTGCTGATCGCCGCGACCCTGCTCGACCTGAAGGCGGCCCGGCTGCTGCCCGCCGCCGACGTGGAGGACGAGGCGGACCTCGCCCTGCTGGAGGCACGGGACCTGCTCTTCGCCCGGCTGTTGCAGTACAAGGCGTACAAGGAGGCGGCGGCGCACATCGCCGAGCTGGAGGCGGTCGGCGGTCGGCGTTATCCGCGGGCGGTCAGCCTGGAGCCCCGGTACGCCGAGGCGCTGCCCGACCTGGTGCTCGGCATCGGCCCGCAGCGGCTGTTGAAGCTGGCCGTGAAGGCGATGACCCCGAAGCCGGTGCCGGAGGTCTCCATCGCCCACGTGCACATGGTCCGGGTCAGCGTCCGGGAGCACGCCGGGATCCTCGCCACCCGGCTGCGCCGGGCCGGCACCGCCACCTTCTCGCTGCTCTGCGCCGACTGCGAGGCCACCCTGGAGGTGGTGGCCCGGTTCCTCGCGCTGCTGGAGCTGTACCGGGAGGGGTTGGTGGCCTTCGTGCAGGAGCAGGCTCTGGAGGAGCTGACCGTGCGCTGGACCGGCCCGACCGACGGCGACACGGACCTGCACGTCGACGAGTACGCCGGCACCCCGGCCGACCCGGAGCCGGCGGGTGCGGCCGAGTTGGATTCGGTGGATACGGCGGGGCCGGAGCCGGCGGGTGTCGCCGAGCTGGAGCCGGACCCGGTGCGGGCGAGGGAAGCCGACGGATCGGACGAGACGGGAACGACGGAGGGCGAGCGGGATGAATGACGACGAACGCCGGGACTCCCTGGCCGACCAGGCCGCCGCCTGGATCCCCCCGTGGGAACGCCCCCGCCCGCCTGCCTCCACCCCCGACGCCGACACCGACGCCACCCCCGACGCCGACGCCGACCGCGACGGCGAGCCGATCCCACCCGTCACCCCCGAGCCGGCCCTGTCCCCACCCGTTGTCAGCGAGCTGATCCCGTCCCCACCCATCACCGCCGAGCCGACCCCTGCCGGAGATCTTGGAAGCGAACCGCCCCTCCCGGGGCCGGGAACTTCCAAGATCGCGGAGGAGGCCGGCGAGGCGGGCGCGGGTGAGGCTGGCGGAGCCGTGGGGGAGGGCGTGGCTGGGGACGTACCCCCTCGGTCGGTTGTGGGGCGGCGGAGGGCGCCGGCCGCGCCGGAGCCCGCGCCGGAGTTGTCCGACGCCGAGCTGCGTGGCGCGCTGGAGGCGATCCTGCTGGTGGTCGACGAGCCGGTCAGCGAGCTGGTCCTGGCCCAGGTGCTGGAACAGTCGGCCGAGCGGGTCGGGCCGATGCTCGACGAGATCGCCGCCGGTTACACCGCCGCCGGGCACGGTTTCGAGCTGCGCCGGGCGGCTGGCGGCTGGCGGCTCTACACCCGGCCGGAATACGCGACCTATGTCGAACGGTTCGTGTTGGACGGGCAGTCCGTGCGGCTGACCCAGGCGGCGCTGGAGACCCTCGCCGTGGTCGCCTACAAGCAGCCGGTGACCCGATCGCGCATCTCGGCCATCCGGGGTGTGAACTGCGACGGGGTCATCCGTACGCTGGTTACCCGCGGCCTTGTCGAGGAGTGCGGCACCGAACCGGACAGCGGGGCGTTCCTTTACCGGACCACCACGCTGTTCCTGGAGAAGCTCGGGCTGAACACCGTCGACGAGCTGCCGCCACTCGCACCCTTCCTGCCCGACGACGTAGAAGAGCTTGCCGATGCGACCCGATAACCGTTCCCCGAAACCCGACGCCCCCGTCTTCGAAGGGGCAGAGCGCCTGCAGAAGGTGCTCGCCGCCGCCGGCGTGGGTTCCCGGCGCGCCTGCGAGGACCTGATCTTCCGCCGCCGCGTCACGGTGGACGGGCGCGTCGCCAAGCTGGGCGACAAGGTCGACCCCGCCACCGCGGTGATCCACGTGGACGGCGAGCGCCTCCAGGTCGACATTCGCCTGGTCTACGTGGCGATGAACAAGCCGCGCGGGGTGGTTACCACCATGGCGGACGACAAGGGACGCAACGAGCTGGCCGAGTTCATCGGCAACCGGGTGGAGCAGCGGGTCTACCACGTTGGGCGGCTCGACGCGGACAGCGAGGGCCTGCTGCTGCTCACCAACGACGGCACTCTCGCGCACAAGCTCATGCACCCCTCGTACGAGGTGCTGAAGACCTACCTCGCCGAGGTGGTCGGGCCGATCCCGCGCAACCTGAGTAAGCGGCTGCTGGCCGGCGTCGAGCTGGAGGACGGGCCGGTCAAGGTCGACTCGTTCAAGGTGGTGGACACTCTGGGTAAGACCGCCCAGGTGGAGCTGAGCCTGCACGAGGGGCGCAAGCACATCGTCCGGCGGCTGATGGAGGAGGTCGGACACCCGGTCACCCGGCTGGTGCGTACCTCGATCGGGCCCATCCGGCTGGGTGACCTGCGTACCGGGCGGATCCGGCGGTTGACCAACGCCGAGGTCGCCGCGCTGTTCAACGCGGTGGGTGACTGACCCCCGAGTTCGGGGTACGGCTGCCGGTAGGCTCCGGAACGGCCGAGGCGTGGGCCGCTCGGGTGGCGTGGGTCGCCCCCGGCGGCGTCGCGCGCGGGTCCGCCACGGGCCCCGGGCATGATTGATGACGATGGACAACCGCTTGCGGCGCCAGCACCGGGCGATCCGCGAGGTACGGGCTGAGGAGGACACGGTGGAGGAAAACGTACGGACCGGGCGATGTGTGGTCGCTGTGGATGGGCCGTCCGGTTCGGGTAAGTCCACCGTCTCGCGGCGACTCGCCGTTGGCATCGGTGCGCGCTACCTGGACACCGGGGCGATGTACCGGGCGATCACCTGGGCCGTGCTGCGCTCCGGCGTCGACCTCACCGACGCCGCGTCGGTGGCGAAGGTCGCCGGCGAGGTGGACCTGCGTATCGGCACCGACCCCCAGGGGTACGGCGTGACCGCAGACGGCGTGAGCGTGGACGCGGAGATCCGCGGCGCCGAGGTGACCGGGGCGGTTTCCGCCGTCGCCGCGGTGCCGGCGGTCCGCGAGCTGCTGGTCGCCCGGCAGCGCGAGATGATCGCCAACGCCGGCCGGATGGTCGTCGAGGGCCGTGACATCGGCTCGGTCGTGGCGCCGGACGCCGACCTGAAGGTCTTCCTGACCGCCTCCGAGGCGGCCCGGGCGGCCCGCCGCAGCGCCGAGGACGCCGCCGACGTGACGGCCACCGCCGCCGACCTGGCCCGCCGGGACCGGCTCGACTCCACCCGCAAGGTCAACCCGCTTGCCCAAGCGCCGGACGCGGTGGTGCTGGACACCACCGAGCTGGGCATCGACGAGGTCGTGGCCCGGCTGCGCGACCTGCTCACTGAACGGGGCGTGGCATGAGCGAGGGTGCTGGATGGGTCGAGCTGCGTGAGCCGGACGTCGCCGTCGAGGAACCGTCCGGCCCGCAGCCGGTGGTGGCCGTCGTCGGTCGCCCCAATGTGGGCAAGTCCACGTTGGTCAACCGGATCATCGGCCGCCGGCAGGCGGTCGTCGAGGACGTTCCCGGGGTGACCCGGGACCGGGTGCCGTACGACGCCCAGTGGAACGGCCGGGCGTTCACCGTGGTGGACACCGGCGGTTGGGAACCGGACGCGAAGGACCGGGCCGCGGCCATCGCGGCGCAGGCCGAGACGGCCGTGGTCACCGCGGACGTGGTGCTCTTCGTGGTCGACGCGATGGTGGGCTCCACCGACGTCGACGAGGCCGCGGTGAAGATGCTGCGGCGCAGCGCCAAGCCGGTGATCCTGGTGGCGAACAAGGCCGACAACACCTCCATCGAGATGGAGGCCACCTCGCTGTGGTCGCTCGGCCTCGGCGAACCGTTCCCCATCTCCGCGCTGCACGGGCGGGGGTCCGGCGACCTGCTGGACGCCATCCTCGCCACGCTGCCCGAGGCGCCGGCGATCGTGGAGAACCGGCCGCGCGGGCCGCGTCGGGTGGCGCTGGTCGGTCGCCCGAACGTGGGCAAGTCCAGCCTGCTCAACCGGTTCTCCGGTGAGGAGCGGGCGGTCGTCGACTCGGTCGCCGGCACCACCGTCGACCCGGTGGACAGCCTGGTCGAGATCGGCGGCCAGACCTGGCAGCTGGTCGACACCGCCGGCCTGCGCAAGCGGGTCGGAAAGGCCAGTGGCACCGAGTACTACGCCAGCCTGCGTACCGCCGCCGCCATCGAGGCCGCCGAGGTGGCCGTGGTGCTGCTGGACTCCAGCGAACCGATCAGCGAGCAGGACCAGCGGATCCTGTCGATGGTGACCGAGAGCGGCCGCGCGCTGGTCATCGCGTTCAACAAGTGGGACCTGGTCGACGCCGACCGCCGGTACTACCTCGACAAGGAAATCGACCGGGAGCTGCGCCGCATCCCCTGGGCAATCCGGTTGAACCTGTCGGCGATGACCGGCCGAGCGGTCGACAAGCTCGCCCCGGCGCTGAACAAGGCGCTGGCCAGCTGGGAGACCCGGGTGCCGACCGCGCAGCTCAACCAGTGGCTGACCGCGCTGGTGCAGGCCACCCCGCACCCGGTGCGCGGTGGGCGCGCGCCGCGGATCCTGTTCGCCACCCAGGCCGGGGTGGCGCCGCCGCGGTTCGTGCTCTTCACCACCGGCCCGCTGGACGCCGGCTACCAGCGCTTCGTCGAGCGCAAGCTCCGCGAGGAGTTCGGGTACGAGGGCAGCCCGATCGAAATCTCGGTCCGCCCGCGCAAGAAGCTCGGGCCGGGCGGGCGGGGCAAGGCGCACGGCTGATCTGTTTCACCGATGCCGGATGGGCCACCGCCCATCCGGCATCTTTCTGCCCCACCCTCTCCACCTATCCTCCTAGGACGCTTTAGGGGTTGTGGGTGATTCGGGGGCGCCGCGACCCGGTGGGGCCTGTGCGGAGGAGCGGGAGCTGCTGCGCTAAGCTGTATCGGCTGCCGCGGGGGAAACCACGCGGGGGCGGGACGTGGCGCAGCTTGGTAGCGCACTTGACTGGGGGTCAAGGGGTCGTCGGTTCGAATCCGGCCGTCCCGACGCAGGTGAGGGGCCATCTCGGAAGATCGAGGCGGCCCCTTTGTCGTACCTGGGTGACTAACTGAGTGACTACGCCTCAGCGTCGAAGATCCGGTCCATGGCGACTGCGCCGATGGCCGAAAGATCGTCGGCAGCCGCCGGGTCCGTGGGTGGTTGCGAAGGCGCCATCCCGCCCACCGCCGACCCGGGCAAGCCGAGCAGACCACCGCCCGACCCGCCAGCGTCCGAACCTGCGTCAAGGTCCGCGTGACATGGCGGGCCGGGCGGCAGCCCGCTCCCCGCAAGGGCGGGTCGACGGCGAACGGGATGGCCCTCAGGCTGGGCTATCTATGCCTCCGCTGCCTGTGCTGTGCCACCGAGAGTGTTAAGGGCTCGCCACAGGTTACGGATCCGTGACGAATCGTACGACTTTGAACAGCTTTCATATTCGTTGAGTCGGATCCACGTCAGAATGAGTCAGATCTACGTCAGAAGTATTTACTCTTTGTCATGAGGCGCCGTCGGTATCGTGCGTAATGCGGGGCGGAAGGGGCACGTGGTGGAATACGAGCGAGGCAAGGCGGAAATCAAGAATCTGGCAGCGGAGACGATCGCCGAGCTGAAGCTTAACGAGGCCACTACGCGCCTTCGCCTCATCGACCGCCTGTTGATGGATTGTCTCGCCTGGAGCCCGGAAGTAATCGACTGCGAACAGCATCAGTCCGGCGATTATCTAGACTACGTACTTGGTTCACCAGAGCGCCTCGCAGTCGTCGAGGCGAAGCGAGAGGGTCGGCACTTTAAGCTACCCGCCGGCACCGCTGGACAACGCGTGGTCACGCTGTCGGCAATTGTTGACCAATCGGAATCCAACAAGGACGCCGTCAGTCAGGTGCTCCACTACAGCTTAATGGGTGGAATTCCAGTCGCAGCCTTGTGCAACGGTCACCAGCTTGTTGTTTTTCTTGGTAGTCGCCAAGATGGCGTGCGACCCCTAGATGGCAAAGCAATCGTCTTCCACTCACTAGCGGACATGGCGGAGAACTTCTCCGAGCTTTGGGACATGTTCTCCCGGCCGGCCCTGACTGCGGGAAATGTCAAGCGAAAGTTGTCACGGCGCTCCCAGATGGCCCCACCTCCCGAGAGGCTTTCTAGCAGGATTCACGGCTATCCAGGATTCCGAGCGAGATCTGAACTCGAGACCGACGTGAGGATTCTCGCGGAGCTATTCCTTCTCGACATCGTTCAGGAGGAAGAGGTGTCCGATGAGTTTCTCCGAGAGTGCTACTGCACGAGTGGCGCTCTCTCGCAATACGCACTCGTCAGCAAGGAAATCCTGAGGACCCGCTACTCGACAGCAACGGAGAAGGCTCGAATCGAGAGCGTCAAATCAAAGAAGGGAACCTCAAGCCGTCTCACTGGTGACCTCCTTGCTTCAGCTATGACCCGCCGGCCGCTCATACTCCTAGGAGACGTTGGGGTTGGGAAGACCATCTTCTTGAAGCATTTCCTCCGAGTCGACGCTGTGGATCTTCTCGACAACACGGCGGTCTTCTACGTCGACTTTCTCAAAGAGTCATCGCTTCTCGGAGATGTTCAAGCGCTGTTAGTGTCCACCATAGAAAATGAACTGGAGGAGCAGTTCGGCATCGATACTTATGAGGCAGGATTTGTTCGCGCTGCCTACAACAAGGAAATCAACCGGTTCAGAAGGAGCATCGACGGCCCGCTTGAGCAGACAGACCCGCAGCGATACGCCAGTCTGGAGCGCGACATGCTCCAGTCCCACCTGTCGCGGCGCCTCGAACACGTGCAGCGTAGCTTAGAGCATCTTCGCGGAACACGTGGCCTGCAGTTCGTCCTGGTCCTCGACAATATCGATCACCACGAAGCAAAGTTCCAGGAGCGAGTATTCGTCATCGGGCAGGCCTTCTCTGAGACCTGGCCAGTTTCCGTCTTTATGTCCCTCCGCCCAGATACGTTCTACGCATCTAAGAAGCATGGCTCCATCACGGCGTATCAGCCAAGAATCTTTGCCGTTGAGCCACCAAGGACCGATCTGGTGATCCTCAAAAGGCTGAAGTTTGCGCTTCAACAGTTGGAAGCGACGGGAAGAATCGAGTCGTTCCCTCGCGGCCTGACCATTGATTCAGGCAGCCTTTCCGTCTACCTGAGGATGATGATCGAAGCTTTCGAGCGCAACGACCGACTAAAAGAGCTCGTAGACAACCTTAGCTCGGGGAATATCCGAAAGGCTCTCGACTTCGTCAGTACTTTCGTCGGAAGTGGCTACGTCTCCACCGCCAGAATTCTCGAGGCTCACCGAAACGGAAGGCTTTACACACTCCCGATACATGAGTTCATGAGATCGATTCTCTACGGCGAGTACGAGTACTACGACCCGCGCCGCTCACCGGTTCCGAATATTCTCGACATCACAACGAATGACGGACGGGAGCACTTTCTTCTGCCCATCATCCTAGCGGCCTGCCAAGCCAGGGGGGAGTCGGAACCTGAGGGCTACGTCGAAGAGTCGGCCCTTTTTAGGCATGCGCAGGAACTGGGCTATGCGGTCGAGCAGATCGAGGCCCAGATCGAACGAGGTCTAGAGCGGCGCCTCCTGCAAGCTAGTTCCGGCCACGGCGACTTCAGATCCTTACGAGTTACGGCGTCCGGCGGCTATATGCACAAACGGATGCTTACGTTCTTTACTTACTTTGATGCAATAGTTATCGACACGCCCATTGTTGATCCCGCCACTCGGCAGAGAGTTGCCGTCGTTGTGTCTATTCAAGACCGTTTGGAAAGAGGTGAGGTGTTCCGCAATTATCTAAACAGCCAATGGCCGTTCGATGCAGGCGCGACGACGTTCTCCTGGCCAGAGGCAAGCGAAACCCTTCGCCGCGATATGGACCAAGCCGCCGAACGGGCCGAACGGGCAAAGGCGCGGGCGCGTGGACGAGGATTCACAGCCGGCTAATCCTGAGACTGCGTTGTGTCGACCGGATTCTGTAAGGTAGGGCAACATGTCGATCTATGTGCAGTCGGCTGGTGAAGCTTCGTCCGCCGCTTGGCTTGCGCCCAGCCTCAGCCTGTCCGGCTTGGCTCTCGCCTTCACCATCGCTTCCTTCTGGTGGATCCAGGTTCGCCGAGGCAGGCTCACGAGCTACCCGCCACGTTCGTACGCTGGCTACTTTCAGACACAAGGACTGCGCTTGGTCCTGCCCCTGGTGCTCTACAACACGGGTCCCGCGCCCATCGTGGTACTGGACTTCCGACTACGTCTCGTGAGCGCACATAGTCAGAGCGGCGTGTCCCGCACCGGGTTTGATGGAGACATCGAAACCTGGGAGGAACACCAGCGATGCCGGCACCGAAGAAGTACAACGATGAGTTGCGTGAGCGTGCGACCCGGTTGGCGGTCGAGGCCCGCCGGGATCCGGCGTCGGCGGTCGGAGCGATCCGGCGGATCGCCGGCCAGCTCGGGATTCATCCGGAGGCGTTGCGCACGTGGGTGAAGAAGGCCGAGACCGACGCCGGTGACCAGCCGGGCACCACCAGCAGCGACGCCGAACGCCTCGCCGCGTTGGAACGGGAGAATCGTGAGCTGCGGCGGGCGAATCAGATCCTGAAGTCCGCGGCGAGTTTCTTCGCGGCGGAGCTGGACCGTCCGTCGCGATGAAGGTCGACTTCGTCGACTCCCAGAAGGCCGAACACGGTGTCCAGCCGGTCCTGCAGGCGCTCGAAGACACGCCGGCACAGATCGCACCGTCGACCTACTACGCCGCCAAGACCCGCCCGGCCTCGGCCAGGTCGCGGCGCGACGAGGAGCTGACCGCGATGATCGAGCGGATCCACGCGGAAAACTACGGCGTCTACGGCGCACGCAAGATCTGGCACGAGCTGCACCGC
>NZ_JBSFYQ010000058.1:0-32985 GCF_053599855.1 Micromonospora sp. NPDC005161 | reverse complement strand
TACCTCCAACCGCTCCCCCCCCCCCACCCTCCCCGCGGCCCGCCCCCCCCCCGGGGGCCCGGCCAGCGGCATACCCACGACCGAATCTTGGACACCCGCGAACGGAAACCGTCCAAGATTGGCGACGGACGGCAGCGGTCCGGTCAGCGCTGAGTGATCCGAACGGTGGGCGGGTACGTACTCACCGGCGGGGACCGGCGGAGGGACGAGAACATGGCCGCAGTGGGTAACGGCACAGATCACCAGCCGGAGCCGGAGCCGGAGGCAGAGCCGGAGCCGACGGGTGACGCCGCCCCCCATCGAGGCTGGCCTGTCGGGACTCGGATGCTGCTGGCCGCCGCGGCCGTCGTGCTGATCCTCGGCGCCGCCGCGGTGGCCGTGATCATTGCTGATCCGCACCGCCTCGGCATGTCCTACTCCAGCGCACCCGACGGCCGCCCCGACGGCACCCGCCCCGACGGCACCCGCCCGGGCGGCACCCGCTCCGATTGCACCCCGCCGGACCACGCCCGCCCCGGCAGCATCCAACCCGGTGCTGGTCGACCTGATGATGCCGGATCGGACGGCGGCCCTCGGACGGGCGCGGTCGACCCCGACCGGGCCGGCGGGGGGCCGGGTGGCGAGGGTGCGGCGGCCGACGGGCAGACGGTGACCGCGCCTTTGGCGGGGCGGCAGCGGGCCACCTTCGTGCTGGCTGACGGGTTGTCCTCGTTCGAGCTGCGGGTGGTGGACCTGGGTGACGACCTCTACCGGATCAGCAGCCCGGCCGGGTCGGGCGTGACGGCCCGGCCGGCGGTGCTGGGCGAGACCGTCCGGCTCGGCGTGGTGACCAGCGGTGCGTCCGGGGCGAGGGCCGTGCGGGTGTTGCTCAATGAGCGGGTCAGCTGGCGTCTCCAGTTGGTCGGTGGTGTGAGCAGCCAGGTGCTGGATTTGACCCGGGCACGGCTGCTGGGGCTGGAGCTCGCCGGCGGGTCGGCCCGTACCGAACTGCTCCTGCCAGCTGTCAGCGGCACCATGACGGTGCGGTTGACCGGCGGGGCCAGCCAGCTCGACGTCCGGGTGCCGGGCGAGCCGCCGGTACGGGTCCGCGCGGGAGCCGGCGCCGCCTCGGTGGTGCTGCGCGACCAGCGCTGGGCCGGGGTGGCTGCCGGGGCACTGGTGGGTACGCCGGGATGGGACCGGTCGGCGGACCGGCTCCATCTCGACCTGGTGGCGGGAGTCAGCAGCGTGACGGTGGGCGCCAGCACCCGGTGAATCCGACCGTCGCCCGTGCGGTGGAAGCGCTGCGGCGGCGGGCGGGGGCGAGCGTACAGTCGGGCGGTGGAGCGTACTGAATCGATGCTGGCGGAGACCCGACCGCCCGGCGTGGCCGACGTCGATCCCGGCAGCGTGCTGCTGCCTGGCCACGACGTGCCGCTGGGCCGTTACACCACTGTTCGCCGACTGCTGCCGCAGCGCCCCCGCCGGATGGTCGGCGCGTGGTGCTTCGTGGACCATTTCGGCCCGGACGACGTGGAGCAGCGGCCCGGCATGGAGGTGCCGCCGCACCCGCACACCGGCCTGCAGACGGTGACCTGGCTGCTCGACGGCGAGATCATGCACCGGGACAGCCTGGGCAACGTCCAGCCGATCCGGCCCGGTCAGCTGAACGTGATGACCTCCGGGCACGGCATCGCCCACTCCGAGCGGTCACCGGCCACCCATCCGCCGGTGATGCACGGCGTGCAGCTCTGGGTGGCGCTGCCGGACCCGGCGCGGGCCGGAGCGGCGGGCTTCGCGCACCACGCCGACCTGCCGCGCTGGCGCGACGACAATCTGGACGTCACCCTGCTGGTCGGCGAGTTCGCCGGGGAGCGGTCCCCGGCGGTGGTGCACACCCCGCTGGTCGGTGTGCAACTGGAGCTGGGCGGCACCGCGCCGACCACGCTGCCGCTGCGGCCCGATTTCGAGTACGCGCTGCTGGCGATGTCCGGGTCCGCCGAGGCGGCCGGTGTCGGGTTCGAACCCGGCGCGCTGCTCTACCTGGGCTCGAACCGCCGCGAGCTGACCGTGCGCGGTGGGGCCGGGGCCCGGTTGCTGCTGCTGGGCGGGACGCCGTTCGATGAGCCGCTGGTGATGTGGTGGAACTTCGTCGGCCGCTCCCACGAGGAGGTCGTCGCGGCTCGGGAAGACTGGATGGCCGGGCGACGTTTCGGCGTCGTCGCCGACGATCCGGCGCCGCCGCTGCCGGCGCCCGCCCTGCCCACCACCCGGCTCAAGGCCCGCGACCGCACCGGTGGCCTGCACGGCTGAGGCCACACCCCGCGCGGCGGGGCCACGGCGCACCCTCACGGTCGGCGTGTGACCGACGTCCGCATGGGTAGTCGCCGGCATGGCGACCACATTGATCACTCCGGTGGAGGACCGGAAGCGCCTGGCCCGCCGGCTCGCCGGCAGCGGACGGGGCTTCGCCGAGCAGTACGGCTTCCGGGTCACCAACAACCCGGCGAGCCTGTTCCAGGTGCTCTACCTCGCGGTGCTGCTGGCCCGTCCTGGTGACTTCCATCGCGCGTTGGACGGCGCACGGGCGCTGCGCGACGAAGGGTGGGACAGCGCCGCCCGGTTGGCCCGCTCGCTGCACCAGGACCGGGTGCGGGTGCTGCGCGACAGCGGTCAGCGCGGCGACGTGGACGCGTTGGCCGACGTGCTGGGCGACCTGGCTCGCACGGTCGTCGAGCGGTACCGGGGTGACCTGCGCCGGTTGCGCGCGTTGGCGCACCACGACCCGGCCCGGGAGCGCAAGCTCCTCGCCGAGCTGCCCGGCGTGGACGACCAGGTGGTCGACCTGTTCCTGCGCGAGGCGCAGGCGCTGTGGCGGGAGGTCACGCCGGTGGCCGACCGGCGGGCGTTGGCCGCGGCCCGCCGCCTCGGGCTGGGCCGGTCCGCGGACGACCTGGCGGGGTTGACCAGCGGGGAGTCGGAGCGGCTGGCCTGGCTGGTGGGGGCGCTGGCCCGGGTCGACCTGGAGCACCGGTACGCGGAGTTGACCCGCTGACCATGACGTGCCCTGGCCCACAGTTCGCCAAATTCTGACCGTACGGATGATGTTCTGTCGTATGGTTGTACCCGGCAGTGCTGGCCGCTCGGTTCGGGCGACCATCCACCGCCTGGTGATCGCATCCGGTTCGGGTGCGGTTCACCGCCTGGGCAGGTTTGCGTGGCGCCCCCGGTCGCGGTTCGTGGCCACGGGGCGCCCGCCTGTCCCGGCGCGCCAGCCCACGCCCCCGTGGCCACTTCCGGGGCCCCGTCGGGCGTCTCAGCGGACCAGACCGGCCAGCAGGTTCACCGTGACGGCGATGATGAACGCGCCGAACAGGTACGACACCATCGAGTGCCGCAGCACCGTGCGACGCATCTCGTTGCTGGTCAGGTTCGTGTCGGAGACCTGGAACGTCATCCCGATGGTGAACGCCATGTAGGCGAAGTCGGAGTAGCGGGGCGGCTCGGGCTGATTGAAGTTCACCCCGCCGTCCGGGCCCGTGTAGTAGATCCGGGCGTACCGGGCGCCGAACACGGTGTGCACCACCAGCCAGGAGAGCGCCACACTGAGCACGCCCAGCCCGCCGGACATCTCCCGGCGGAGCCCGGGCGGCGCGGAGTGGGCGCTGGCAAGCACCAACCCCACCGCCAGCAAGCTGGCCAGGCAGGCGATCAGCAGCACCAGGTCACGGACGGCCCGGTTGGGGTCCTCGTACGAGGCGACCCGCGAGGTCTGCGCGTCGTCCAGCGGCCAGAGCTTGCGCCAGACCAGCCCCAGCCAGCTCAGCGCGGCCGCGTCCCAGCCGACCAGCGGAGCGAGTGGCGGCGACCACACCACGGCGACGACGCCGCCGACGATGATGCCCACCACCCCCACCAGGGCGAGCTGGACCGCGGCGGGGGTGTGCCCGCTCGGGACCCGGGACAGCGGACCCGTGCCGATCATCAGTGCCGGCCGCGCGTCGGGACTCGGGCCGCCACCGCCCTCGGGTCAGATGCCACGCAGGTGCTGCGAGACACGGCTGTGCTTGTCCCGGGCCTGCGCGGCCCGCTGCGAAGGACCCACCTCGGGGGCCGCGTCGATGCCGGCCGACCGGGCCACCTCGGTGCCGTTGGCGTAGTCCACCGGAGGCAGGGCGCGCAGGGCCTTCAGCACGTCCGGCGGGGCGCCCTCCCGCTCGGCCTCGCGGACCACGTCGTTCTTCTCGGCCGGGTAGTCCAGGCTCGACAGGTACTGCAGGACGTCGGCGTAGCTCGCCATGGCAGGGGCTCCCTCACGACATCGATGTGGTCACGACGGGCGGCGGTTACCCGCTCGCCGTCCGGTCACGCCCGGGCGGGTGGTCGAATCGGCTGCCGTTTCCCCCCGGCTGCCGCGGGTACCCGCAGGCGCCGACGCCAGCCCGAGGGAGTACGTGATGAACTACGACACCTTCATCGACCAGGTTTCGCAGCGCACCCGGGCGCCGTCCGAGCGGTCGGTCGAGTTGACCCGGGCCGTGCTGGAGACGTTCGCCGAGCGGCTGACCGGCGGCGAGGTGCTGGATCTGGCCGCCCAGCTGCCCAAACCACTGCAACTGGTGCTCAAGCCGAGCCCGCGCACCGAGCAGGCGGACCGGTTCGGAGCGGCCGAGTTCGTCGCCCGGGTAGCGCTACGCGCCGACGTGGAGGAGCCCGTCGCCCGGGACGCCGTCCGGGCGGTTTTCACCACGCTGCGCGAGGCGATCACCGGCGGGGAGTTCGACGACGTGGTCACGCAGCTGCCGCGTGACTACCGGCAGCTCGTCGAGCCTGCGATGGCCCCGGGGGCGACGTTGCGTCGCGCCTGACCGCGCCTGTCCCCGCCCGCACACAGCGGTTGATCAGGGCAACCATCGACATCCCGCCTGGCGGCGAGATTGAGCCTGACCTAACCTTGTCCTGCGAGGGGAGTACTTCCCACGAACCATTTCCGGTCAGTACGGCGCGCCCGGCGTGCCTCGGGTGGTTGCCCATCTTTGGTGGGTGAAGGAGACCTCGAACATGACACGGTGTTCGAGGAGGCCCCATGACCGAAGTGTCGTACCTGTCCGCTGCCGGTGAGTTGTCGTCAGTGGGCACGCCCACGCTGTGGGTGGTGACCATCGGCGGCGTACTGCTGCTGCTGGTACTGGACTTCCTGGTGACCCGCCGCCCGCACGAGGTGTCGATGCGGGAGGCGATCGGCTGGTCGGCGTTCTACATCGCGCTGCCGTTGGCGTTCGGCGGCTGGGTCTGGGCCCGCTACGGCTCCGAGTTGGGCGTGCAGTACCTCACCGGTTACCTGGTGGAGAAGTCTCTCTCGGTCGACAACCTCTTCGTCTTCATGCTGCTGCTGGCCGCGTTCGCGGTGCCGGCGGTGCTCGCCCAGCGGGTGCTGCTGTACGGCATCGCCGGCGCGCTGGTGCTGCGGGCGGTCTTCATCGCACTCGGTGCGGCGGCGTTGCAGACCCTCGACTTCGCCTTCCTGCTCTTCGCGATCATCCTCATCGCCACCGCGGTGAAGCTGCTCCGGGACGCCCTCTCCGGGCACCAGCAGGAAGTCGACATCAGCAGGATGCGCTCGGTGCGGCTGCTGCGCAGGTTCATGCCGGTGGTCAACGAGTACCACGGCACCCGGATGACCGTCCGGCAGGGAGCGAAGCGGGCGCTCACCCCGTTCGCCCTGGTGGTCGTCGCGGTGCTGGCCACCGACGTGGTCTTCGCGGTCGACTCGGTGCCGGCGGTCTACGGCATCACCGAGGACCCGTACCTGGTCTTCGCCACCAACGCGTTCGCCCTGCTCGGTCTGCGTGCGCTCTACTTCGTCCTGCACGCGGCGCTGAGCCGGCTGGTGCACCTCAGCTACGGCCTGGCCATCATCCTGGCGTTCATCGGCCTGAAGCTGGGCCTGCACTGGGCGCACGGCATCTGGGACAGCGTGCCGCAGATCCCCACCCTGGCCTCGCTCCTGGTGATCATCGGGGTGCTGGTGGTGGTCACGCTGACCAGCTTGCGCGCCACTCGGGGCGACCAGCCCGAGGAGCGTGAGGTGGTCGCGGAGCGGCGCTGACCGCGCCGCGCCGGGGCGACGAGGAGGTACGCGGGAAAGCTCCCGCCCCGGCCGGCGCGGGTGGTACGACTGTGCAATGGGAATCGTGTCACCGGGCTTTCAGGGTCGGCCCCGAACACAGGAGCCCGCCCTGCCACCCGGTCAGTACCTGACCGAGGATTTTCCGGTGCTCTCGGCCGGCCCGACGCCCCGGGTGTCGCTGGACACCTGGGAGTTCGTCATCGCCGCCGAAAATGGCACCGAGCACCGGTGGTCGTGGCAGGAGCTGATGGCACTGCCGCAGGAGACGCCGATGGTGGACATCCACTGCGTCACCCACTGGTCCAAGCTCGGCACCACCTGGCAGGGCGTCTCGCTGGACACTCTGCTCGACGGCGTGGACACCGGCGCGCACTTCGCGCTCGCGCACTCGTACGGCGGGTACACCACCAACCTCCCGCTGGACGACCTGCGCGGCGGCCGGGCCTGGGTGGCGCACACCTTCGACGGCGCGCCGCTGCCCCCGGAGCACGGCGGGCCGGCTCGGCTGCTCGTGCCGCACCTGTACTTCTGGAAGTCCGCGAAGTGGGTGCGCGGCATCCGGCTCAAGACGATGGACGAGCCGGGGTTCTGGGAGACGGCCGGATACCACGACTACGGCGACCCGTGGCGCGAGCAGCGGTACCAGGGTGACTGAGCGCGCGGTCGCGACCGGCACGCCGGCGCGGGCCCCGATCCGCTGGCAGGTCGGCCGGCTGGTGGAGCGCCGGGTGGAGACGCCGAGCGCGCACACTCTGGTGCTGGAGGTGCCGGACTGGCCGGGGCACCTGCCCGGGCAGCATGTCGACCTGCGGCTGACCGCGCCGGACGGCTACCAGGCGGCCCGGTCGTACTCGGTGGCCGGGCCCGTCGTGGACGGTCCGGGCGGGCCGCGCATCGAGGTGACCGTGCAGCGGGTGCCGGAAGGCGAGGTGTCGCCGTACCTGATCGACGTCTACGGCGCGGGTGACCCGGTGGAGGTCCGCGGCCCGCTCGGTGGCTGGTTCATCTGGCGGCCGGAGGAAACCGCGCCGGTGCAGCTGCTCGGCGGTGGCTCCGGCATCGTGCCCCTGATGGCGATGATCCGGGCTCGCCGGGCGACCGGCAGCAAGGTGCCGTTCCGGCTGCTCTACTCGGTGCGTACGCCCGGCGACGTGATCTACGGCGACGAGCTGCGCCGCCGGGTCCGCGACGACTTCGGGCTCGACGTGGCGTACGTGTACACCCGCGAGGCGCCCGAGGGCTGGCGTGGTGAGCCGCACCGGATCGGGCTGGCCGACGTCAACACCCACGGCTGGCCACCGGATCTGGAACCACTCACCTACGTCTGCGGCCCGACCGGGTTCGTGGAGACCGTTGCCGACCTGCTGGTGGGGTTGGGCCACGCGTCGCGGCGGGTGAAGACCGAACGCTTCGGCCCCACCGGCTGACCAGCCCACCCGCCCACGCAACGTCGAGGAGACCCGATGACCGAGATGTCGTACCTGGACGGCAACATGCTCGACGGCCCGCTGCGCGAGCTGTTCGCCGTCGACCTGAGCACGGCGATGGGCCGCTGCGAGAACTGCGGAATGACCGGATCGATGGCCAGCCTGCACGTCTTCTCGCACGCCCCGGGTCTGGTCGCGCGCTGCCCGTCCTGTGAGTCGGTGATGCTGCGGCTGGTTCGGGCACCGGACCGGGCCTGGTTGGACATGCGCGGCACCACGTTCCTTCAGGTCCCGATGCCGCTGGAGCAGACCCAGCCCGGCCCGCTGTGAGGAAGCGGGCGGCGTTGCCCGGCTGAGGCAGACTGGCCGAATGAGCGCTGCTCGATGGCGTGACGTGCCGCGCGCTGTTCGACTCGCCGTGTCGGTCGCCGTGCTGGTGTTCGCCTACGGCACGGTGGTCCACCTGCTTCAGTTGTTCGTGCCCGCGTTGAGGCCGCAGCTCACCCTGCCTGGCTGGCTCACGTTGTACTTCGTGTCCCTGACTCTGTGGGATTGCTTGGCGGCACTTCTGCTGGCGGCTCGTCGGGTGTGGGGACTGGCGTTGGGATGCGTCGTGCTGGTGACGGACGCGACCGCGAACTGGTACGCGAACTATGTGCTGGATCCGGCGGCGGGTGTCACCCCGGGCCGGATCGGCCAAGCGGTCATCACCGCCCTCGCCATCGCACTTGTCGCGCTCACCCCGTGGCTGGCGCCGTGGTTCGTCCGGCCCGGTGAGAAGGCTGCCCCGGTCCTCGGCTGACTCCTCGCCAGCGGAGGAGCCGGCGGTCTGCTCGCGCCCTTTGCTCTGCTTCAACCTACGCAACACTCACGGCCCGAAACCGTTGCCCCGGGTGGGCCGGCCGGTGCGGACGGCGTACGCCCGCTTCATCTTGACGTAGTTGCCGCAGCCGGCCATCGAGCACCAGCGGCGGGCCTGGTTCCGGGAGGCGTCGTAGTACGCCCAGCGGCAGGTGTCGCGGGCGCAGACCTTGAGCCTCGGCCAGCTGCCATCCTCGCCGCACACGCGGATCGCGTCGACCAGCCCGGCCAGCGCCCGGTTCAGCGGGGCGCTGTCGGCGGCGACAAGGTGGTGACCGTCGTCGGCGAAGCGCAGCGTGACGGGCACCCCGGCCAGGGCCTGGTTGAGCCGGTCGAGCGCGGTGGGGTCGGCGTGGTGACCGGCGTGGCCGAGCAGCACGGCGCGCAGACCCTCCCGGACCGTCACGGCCACGTTGAGGTCCGCCGGCCCGAGGTGCGCGTCCATTGCCATCAGGTCCCGTTCGACGAACCAGTCGCGGAGCCGGTCGGGGCTGGTCAGCATCTCGTCGTCGATCTGCGGCTCGAAGGTGTTCACGAAGTCCCGGACGAGCCGCACAGTGGCCGGCACCGCAGCGTCGTCGTCCATTGCCTCCCCTTTCATTAACACCACCGTAGCGTCTTGACAGGTGTGAAATCGCCTGCGAGGGTCGGAACTGCACCAGCGAAACGGCTTTGGTGGTGTGACCTTCGTCGGGGGGAGGGCGGGTCGTGGCTTCCACGCTCAAGGACGTGGCGCAGCTCGCTGACGTGTCGGTGAAGACCGTCTCCAACGTCGTCAACGGCTATCCCCACGTGAGCCCCGAGGTGCGCCGCCGGGTCGAGACCGCCGTCGCCCATCTGGGCTACCGGCCGAACGTGTTCGCCCGGACGCTGCGCACCGGCCGCACCGGCGTGCTCGCCCTGGTCCTGCCCGGCGCCGACGTGCCCTACCCGCACGACCTCGCACGCGAGGTCGTGCGCGCGGCGGCAGGTCGGGGTTACCGGGTCGTCATCGAGCAGGTGGGGCCCGACGACGAGCGCCCGGCGCCGTCGTTGGGCGCTGCCCGCCCGCTGCCGGTGGACGGCGTGCTGGTCAGCGCGCCCGTAGCGCCGACCGAACTGGTCGAGGCGCTGACCGCCGCCGGGCGTTCCGTCGTGCTGGTCGGCGGCGAGGTTCGGGACGGGCGCTGCGACCGGGTCAGCGTCGACGTCGCCCAGGCTGCCGAGGACGCGACCACGCACCTGCTGCGCGCCGGCCGCCGGCGGATCGCCGCGATCGGCGCTTACCCGAGGGAGTCAGCTGACGGATATCACCGCGCGCTGCGTCGGGCCGGGCTGGCGGCCGTCCCCGGTCAGCGGCTGCCCGCGTCGCGGCACCGTCGGGCCGACGGCTACCGTGCCGCCCGCGCCCTGCTCGCCCAGCCGGACCGTCCGGACGCCATCTTCTGCTACTCCGACCCCCTCGCGATCGGCGCGATGCGCGCGGCCTTCGACGCCGGGCTGCGCGTCCCGGTCGACGTCGCGGTGATCGGCATCGGCGACATCGAGGAGGGGCGCTACTCCCGGCCCACCTTGAGCACCGTCGCCGTCGACACCGGCTTCCTGGCCGGGGAGGCCGTGGCCCGGATCGACCAGCCGGGCGCGGCGATCGCCAGGGTCACCGTGCCGCACAGCGTGCTGCCCCGGGAAAGCACCGGGCCGGCCGTGCGCTGACCGCCGGTTGGACAGCGCCGGGGTGGGTCGGTCAGAGTGGTCCGCCGTGAGATACCTGCGTACCGGCGGTCCCGCCGCGATCCGCCGACCCCGGCCCGCCGACTCGGACGAGTTTCTCGCCGCCGCGCGCCGCAGCCGGGAGCTGCACCACCCGTGGCTGGTCGCGCCGGACAGCCCGGAGGAGTACGACCGGTACCTGCGCCGGATCCGCCGCCGGGACAGCTCCGGCTACCTGATCTGCGATCGGGCCAGCGGCCAGATCGCCGGCTACGTGAACATCAGCGGGATCGTGCTGGGCGCGCTGCGCGGCGGCTATCTCGGGTACGCGGCGTTCGAGCCGTACAGCGGCACCGGGCACGCCTCGGCGGGCCTCGCCCTGGTCATCGACCACGCGTTCGGCGCGCAAGGGTTGCACCGGCTGGAGGCGAACATACAGCCCGGCAACGAGCCGTCCCGGCGGGTGGCCCGCAAGCTGGGTTTCCGGTTGGAGGGCTTCTCCCCGGACTACCTGTTCATCGACGGCGCGTGGCGCGACCACGAGCGTTGGGCGATCACGGCGCCGGCGGCGACCTGAACGGCCGCCGGACCCGCTCCGCGGCGGGCCCGGCGGCCGAGGTCAGGCTGCGGTCACTGGGGCGCCTGCTCAGCTGCCCGGCCGGGGGAACGCGACCGGGCTGCGCAGGCCGTCACGGCCCACGGCACGGATGCCGAAGAAGACGTTGTCCTTCGAAAGGTCGATGCTGACCTCGGTGACATCACCGACCGGGATGACCCGCTGCCACTCGGCGGCCGTGGTCTCACGCCACAGCACCTCGTAGCCGGCCAGGTCCGGCTCGGTTCCGCGCTGCCAGCGCAGAGTGGTGTTGTTGGTCAGGTCGGTGGTCACGATGATGGCGCCCTTGGGCGTGCCGGGCCCCTGGGCCAGCGACCACAGCGCCGCGCCGTTGACCCGGGCCACCCGGGCGATGTACCCGAAGTCGCAGAACTCCGGCAGGTCACCGAACTGCTGCCCGTCCTGCACCCGGACGTCCTGGTGCTGGTGGGCGAAGTCTTCGTTCGGCTCGGTGAACCGCGCCGCCGGCCAGCCCTCGCGCAGGAACGAGATGTGGTCGCTGCCGCGCAGGTAGCGGTCCCGCCGGTAGATGACCCGTACCCGCATCCCGGTGGTGTCGTTCTCCGCCACGTCCCGAACGAACCGGGCGAGCTGTCGGGACGGCGAGTCGTTCTCGCCGCCGACGGACTGCCGGGTGGTCGCCTCCGCGGGGGTCTCCGCCGTCGGCACGCCCTCGGCGAACAGCCGCACCGCGTACGGGTCGCGGGTGCCGTCGTCGGCCGTGCTGCTGCCCACGATGTCGTTGCTGAACATGCCATGCACGTCCGCACCGGCCGCCTTGAGCTGCTGGGCCAGGTACGTCGAGCCGTACAGCCCCTGCTCCTCGGCGGCGACCGCGGCGAAGACGACGGTGGCGGCGGTGGGCCGGCTGGCCATCAACCGGGCCAGCTCCATGACCACGGCCACGCCGGAGGCGTCGTCGTCTGCGCCGGGCGCGTCGCTGACCGCGTCCATCACGTCGGTGACCCGGGAGTCGTAGTGGCCGGTCACCACGTACGTCCGGTTCGGCGAGGTCGTCCCGCGCAGGGTGGCGACCACGTTGGTGATCCGGGTCGCGGTGGGGATCCGCGACGCCGGTTGCTGGATGTACGACTGGAGTTCCACGGTCATCCGGCCGCCGGAGGCCGCCGCGTACTCCTGGAGGCGGGCGAAGATCCAGTCCCGGGCGGCGCCGATGCCCCGCTGCGGGTCGTCCTGGTTGGAGAGGGTGTGCCGGGTGCCGAACGCGGCCAGCCGGCGGACGATCGCCTCGATGCGGCGCGGATCGACCTGGCGCAGCAGCTCGCGTAGCTCGCGGTCGGGCCGTTGCGGGCGTAGCGGGCGGCCCGGACCGGACGGTGGGGCGTCGGCGGTGGCCGGCGCGGCGAGCGCGGGCACCGCCACGGTGGCGGCGGTCGCCGCGGTGGCGGCGGCGGAGGCGGACAGGAAGGTGCGGCGGGTGGACCTCGTGGGCTTCTCGCCGGTGTCGTCAGATCCCATTCCGGCATCCTCCCCATCGATGGAGGTGTCTGTCCATATCGCCGGGCGTGGATGTTCCATTGCTTTCACCCGGACCGGGTGATGACACCTGGTGTCGACCGTTCCTACGGTGGGTGGCATGGCTGCCGTGCGGCGTGCAGCCCGCAGGCGTGGGCGGCCGGCGCCCCGCTGGCCCTGATCCGCGCGATGCTGGGGCTCAACCCGGTGCAGGGGCGGCTGGTGCTGGACCCGGACATCCCGCCCGAACTGCGCCAGATCACGGCCGATCGGGTGCGGGCGTTCGGCCACGAGTGGGGGTTGGAGGCGGTAGGCGGGAGCGGTCACCTCCGGCTCCAGCCGAGCTGAGCCGTCCCGCCGCCGACGTTGCCGACCGACCGCCGCGCCCGACGTACGGGTTCTTCGACGTTTGTCCCGGGCCTCGACGGGAAACGGGCCGCAATGACGAAACCTCGTGTGGTGATCGTGGGGGCCGGGTTCGCCGGTTACCACGCGGCGAAGACGTTGAGCCGCCTCGCCCGGGACCGGGCCGAGATCGTGCTGCTGAACTCCACCGACTACTTCCTCTACCTGCCGTTGCTGCCCGAGGTGGCCGCCGGGGTGGTCGAGCCCAAGCGGATCGCCGTGCCGCTGACCGGGACGCTCAAGGGCGTGCGGGTCGTGATCGGCGAGGCGGACCACGTGGACCTCCAGAACCGCTGGGTCGGCTTCACGCAGCCGGAGGGGGACCAGAACCGGCTGGCGTACGACCGGCTCGTGCTCGCCGTGGGCAGCGTCAACAAGCTGCTGCCCATCCCCGGGGTGACCGAGTACGCGCACGGCTTCCGTGGCCTGCCCGAGGCGGTCTACCTGCACGACCACGTGATCCGCCAGATCGAGTTGGCCGAACAGGCCGAGGACCCGGCCGAGCAGCAGGCCCGGTCCACCTTCGTGGTGGTCGGCGCGGGCTACACCGGCACCGAGGTCGCCGCGCACGGGCAGCTGTTCACCGACGCGTTGCAGGCTCAGCGGCCCCGGCTCACGGTCCGTCCCCGCTGGATGCTGCTCGACATCGCCCCCCGGGTGCTGCCGGAGCTGGACAAGCGGATGTCGCAGACCGCGCACAAGGTGCTCGACCGGCGCGGGGTGGACGTGCGGATGGGCACCTCGGTGGCCGAGGCGACCGCCGACGGGGTGAAGCTCACCGACGGCGAGTACGTGCCGACCTGCACGCTGGTGTGGTGTGTGGGGGTGCGCCCCGACCCGTTCGTCAGCGAGCTGGGCCTGCGGACCGAGAAGGGCCGTCTGGTGGTCGACGAGTTCCTCACCGTCCCCGGTTACACCGAGGTGTACGCCTGCGGCGACGCCGCGGCGGTGCCCGACCTGACCCGCCCCGGCCAGGTCTGCACGATGACCGCCCAGCACGCCCAGCGGCAGGGCAAGCGCGTGGCGCACAACATCGCCGCGTCGTACGGGTTCGGTCAGCGCAAGCCGTACAAGCACCACGACCTGGGCTGGGTGGTCGATCTGGGCGGCAAGGCCGCGGCGGCGAACCCGTTGCACGTGCCGCTGGCCGGGCTGCCCGCGAAGGCGGTCACCCGCGCGTACCACCTGATGGCGATGCCGGGGAACCGGACGAGGGTCAGCGCCGACTGGGCGTTGGACGCCACGCTGTCCCGGCAGGCGGTCCAGCTCGGCCTGGTCCCGGCGAACGCGGTACCGCTGGAGAGCACCTCACCCGAGGTCGCGGCCCGGTCCCGCTGACGCTGGCGGGTCGGGGCGCAGCCGGGCCGGGCCGTACTCGCGCAGCAGGGTCTGGACGATGCCGGCGGCGGGGATGGCCAGCAGGGCGCCGAGCAGGCCGGCCAGCTCCGCCGCGAGGAGCACGCTGACCAGCACGGTCAGCGGGTTCAGCCGGACCGCGCGGGCCAGGATGAGCGGCTGGAGCAGGTGGTTCTCCACCTGCTGGTAGACCACGAAGAAGACCAGCACCACCACGCCGGCGGTGGAGGAGTGCAGGAAACCGGCCCCGGCCGCGATCACCGCTCCCAACGTCGCCCCGACCAGCGGTATCAGGTCGGCCACCGCCACCAGCAGGGCGATCACGGCGGCGAACGGCACCCCGGTGAGAGCGAGCACCACGAAGGTCAACGCACCGCAGATCACGCTGATCACCAGGTTGCCGGTGAGGTAGCCGGTGACGGTCCGGGACACCTCGCGGCCCACCCGGCGCAACCGCTCGCGCTGGCCGTCCCCGGCCGCCGCGAGCACGCGTCTGGTGATCCGCGGCGCCTCCAGCACCATGAGGTACGCCAGCACGATGACCGTGACCAGCCCGGCGACCGTCTCCACGACGCCGCGCAGCACGCCGACCGCCGGCTCGCGCAGCCGGGTGCCGAAGGTGCGTAGCTGCTCGGAGTGTTCGGACACGTACCGCCGGGCGCCGGTGCGCTCCACCAGGTGCCCCAGTGGGCCCCGGCCGGCGCGCGCGTCGCGCAGCAGCTCCGGCGCCCGCTCGGCGAACCGGCCCAGCTCGTTGATCAGCGGTGTCAGGATGACCGCGGCCAGGATCGCCAGCACCACGAACGCGGCGAGGAACACCAGCAGCGTGGCCAACGCCCGCCGCCGCACGAACCGGTGTTGGAGCCGGTCCACCAGGGGCTTGAGCGCGACGGCGAAGAAGGCGGCCACCACGGTCCAGACCAGCACCCGGCGGGTCGCGTACACGAAGGCCAGCGCGAACGCGGTCGCCAGCACCAGACCGATCACGATCAGGGTCCGGCGGGCGGTCACCCGCGTGTCGGCGTTGCTCATCCGGCGCGGCTTCCCCAGGGTCACCTCGGGAAACCCGGCGCCCGCGCGGATCACCCGGTGGTGTGCGGCCGGCCGCCGGGCGTCAGGTGATCATTTCTGTGCGGGGTTGTCGGCGTCCGTGACCGGTCGGGCGCCGGCGACGAAACCGTCCAGCGCGGCAGCGTGCAGCAGACCGCCGGGCACCGGGTCACGCAGGGCGGCCACCGCCAGCCGGCCGACCGGCAGCCCGCCGGGCCGGGGTGTCGCGGCGAGCACCAGGTTGCCGTAGCGCCGGCCGCGCAGCATCCGCCGGTCGCCGAGCACGCACACGTCGCCGAAGACCGCCCGCAGCGTCGCCACCTGCACGCGGGTGCCGACCAGGGGCGGCAGGTCCGTGACGTTGACCAGGTACAGCCCGTCCGGGCGCAGGGTGCGTGCCACCTCGGCCGCGAACTCCACGGTGCGTACGTGTCGTGGCATCCGGGCCGCCCGGTAGATGTCGGCGACCACCAGGTCGTAACGGCCGGCCGGGCTGGCGGCGACGGCCTCCCGGGCGTCGGAGATCTGCACGTCCACCTCGGGCGGCAGCGGCGGGAGTTCCCGTGCGACCAGCTCGACCACCGACGGGTCCCGCTCGATGACGCGCTGCGGGGAGCCGGGCCGGGTGGCGGCCAGCCAACGGGGCAGCGTGAACGCGCCGCCGCCGAGGTGCAGCACGCTCAGCGGGTCGCCCGGTGGGGCCGCCAGCTCCACCGCTGAGGCGATCCGCCGGACGTACTCGAAGTGCAGGTGCCGGGGATCGTCGACGTCCACGTACGACTGCTCGACGCCGCCGGAGAGCAGCATCCGTCCGCTCCGGCGGACCGGATCGGCGACCAGTTCCAGCCGGTCGGCGGCGCGGTTCATGTCCGGCACGCTAGCCGAGCCGCCGGAGCGGGACGGCACGGCGGGGGCCGGCGGCGCGGGGTGTGCCCCGCGTCCGCCGGCCCGTGTGCGCCGATGTGCCCGGTCAGCCGCCGGCCATCCCGGCGCCCACCTCGTCGATCGCGTCGTCGATCCGGTGGGCGAGGTCCACGTCGAGCGCGGTCACCCCGTCTGCCTGGTTGGTCCGCACGGTCAGCACGGCGGCCGTGTCGCCGGGGCGCCCGATGCTCGGGGCGCGCCCGGTCTCCGCGCGTAGCTGGTCGAGCCGGTCCAGCACCCGGTCCAGGTTGTCCGACGGCAGCGCGACCACCCGGTACAGCGCGTCACTGTCGCCGGCCCAGTACGGCAGGTCGTCCAGCGCCGTCCGCAGCTCGGCCGCGTCCAGGGTGGGTGTGGTGGTGGAGGCGCCGACGAGGCCCCCGCCGGCCTCCGGCGGGTTCAGCAGGTCCCGCAGGCCGTCGGGTACGTGCAGCGACTCGACCAGGTCGCCGTCCTGCTCGGCGAGCGCGGCGAGCGTCGCCTCCGCGTGGTAGCGGGCCTGCTCCGGGCTGCGGCCGCTGATCCGGCCCACCTCGGCCAGGAAGCCGGGCAGGTCGCGGTGCCGCTCGACGCCGTCGACGGGCAGCACGTCGTGCAGTGAGGTCGGTACCGCGGTGAGCAGCCGCTGCCGCTCCGCCGCCTCGAGCGCGAAGGCGAGGACCAGCACGGTCGCCTCGGTGCCCACCTTGGCCGTCTTGAAGTCGACGCCGGCCCGGCGCCGGACGTCCTCGACCAGCTCCTGGTAGCCCACGCTGCTCGCCCCTGCGGCGCCGGCCGGCGGGGACGGCTGCGGCCGCGGATTGTCCGCCGTGCCGACCGGCGGCGGGGCCGGTCCACCGCGCGTGCTGTCCTGTTTGCGGTGCCCGGCCGACGCCGGCCCGGCCCGCTTGCCCTGATCGAGGCTGGTGATCTGCTTGGAGGCGCTCAGGCTGGCGCCGAACTCACTGGGCTGGCGACCCTGTTCGCGGGCCTGCCGGGCCAGCGCCCGGCGCCGTTGGTTGTCGCCCTCCATCTGCTTGCGCATGGTGACACCCCTTCCGCTGGGGATCGTGCCTGCGTCCGTCGCCTTCCCGCCGTGCCGGGCACCGAAACGGACGCCGCCGGGGCGGGCCGGGCGAGCGTCGGTGGGCTTCATCCGGGGTGGGTGATGGACGCTCACCCGTCCCGCCCACAGGATCAGTTCAGGACCGGAGTTCTTCCGAGGTACGCGGAAGGAAGGTCGTCATGAAACGGATCGTCGAGATCGTCCCCGCCCGACCCGGTTGGTACGCCCGCTGGCAGCTCACGCCAGACGCCACGCGGTCCTACCCGGTGAGCCTGTGGGCGCTGCTGGAGGAGGCCGACGGGACCGGCCGTGAAGTGGTCGGCATGGACTGCATCGGTCAGTGGCCGGGCGCGGACGACAACGAGTCCGGTGCGGATTTTGTCCGCTATCTGTACCAGACGCCCGATTCCGGGGCACCCGAGGACGCCGACGGCGCGCCGACCGCCGAACTACGCGAGAGCGGGCCCCGGCTCCAGCCGATGACCGCACCCTAGACATTCCTCCGGCCCCCGACCCCAGGTCCCAGGGTCGGGGGCCACCCCCCTTTGGGGCGCGGCCGGAGCGCACCGCTGCGCCAGTGCCTGCAGGCCCTGCACCGGGTGGAGTCGCACCCGGGTCGGCTGCTGCGGCTGCTCAACGACGCGCTGCTGGAGACGACCCAGGCGCACGGCCAGGGCCGCTTCGCCACCATCGTGCTCGGCGTCGCCCGGCCGGAGCGCGAGGGTGGCCTGACTCTCACCATGGCCGGCGGTGGGCACCTGCCGCCGCTGGTGCTGCGGGCCTCCGGCGAGGTGGAGACCGTGCCACTGCGCGGCATGCTCATCGGCGTGGTGCCCGACCCACGCGTCGGCGAGGTGACCGTCCGACTGGCCCCGGGCGAGACCTGCCTGCTCTACAGCGACGGGGTGACCGAGGCCCGTGGTGGCCGCCGTGGGGACGAGCAGTTCGGCCCGGAGCGGCTCGTCACGGCGGTGACCGGCTGCCAGCGGATGCCGGCGCCCGCCGTGGCCGAGCGGGTCGAGCAGGTCACCTGCGACTGGCTGGCACACGGTGACCACGACGACATCGCGGTGCTGGCACTGCGCGCGGTCAGCCCGAGCGGGCGACCGTCGCGGCACCTGCACTCAGTGCCCGCACCGGCCCGGGCCGACCAGCAGAGGGAGACCTGAGCGTGACCGCGCCGTCCACCGCAGCCGACCTGACCGACGTCTACCCCGGCTATCTGGACCGCCTCGCCGACGCCGACGAGTACGCGGCGATCGACGTGGCGCTCGGCCTGCTCGACGCGGGCGTGCCGGCCGAGCGGGTGCTGCTCGACCTGGTCGCGCCGGCCCAGTCGGAGGTGGGCGAGCGGTGGGCGCGCAACGAGTGGAGCGTCGCCCAGGAGCACGCCGCCACCCACATCGGCGAGCGGGTGGTGGCGGCGGTCGCCGCGCACGCCAACCCGCGTCCGACCGGTGGGCGGGTCGTCGTGGCCTGCATGGACGGCGAGTGGCACGCGCTGCCGCCCCGGCTGGTGGCCGAGGTGCTGCGGCTGCGCGGGTGGCAGGTGACCTTTCTGGGCGCGAGCGTCCCGGCGGCGCACCTGGTGTCGTACCTGCACCAGCACGACGCGCACGCGGTGGCGCTGGCCTGCGCGCTGCCGGTACGGCTGCCACACGCGCACCGCATGATCGAGGCATGCCGCCGTTCGGACGTGCCGGTGGTGGTCGGCGGTCGCGGGTTCGGTGCGGACGGCCGGTGGGCCCGTCGGCTGGGTGCCCCCTGGGCGGCGGACGCGCCGGCGGCGGCCGAGCTGATCGCGGACGAGCGGGCGCTGCGTCGGGTGCCACCGGCGCAGCTGTCGCACCTGGCCGACGACGAGTACGCCAGCCTGGTCCGGCGCCGGGGTGAGCTGATCGACAGCGCGCTGGCCGACCTGCGCGAGCGGGTGCCGGCGACCCGGGCGTACACGCCCGCCCAGCTCGACTCGACCGTGAGTGATCTGGGCCATATCGTCGACTTCCTGGCCGCCGCGCTCTACGTCGACGACGCCTCGCTGTTCACCGAGTTCGTCGGGTGGCTGGTGGGGATCCTGATCAGCCGTGGGGTGCCGGCCGCCGCGGTGGACCTGCCCCTGGAGCACTACGCCGCCGCGCTACGCGACTTTCCCCGGGCGGTGCGCGCGCTAACCCTGGGCCGGGCCGCGCTGCCCGCCGCCGGGGGCAGTGCCGCCGGCTGATCGCCGCCGGGGAGTGCCGGGCATTGGGTCGCCAGCGAGCGATATACCTCAGAGTCATAGTTATGCCTCACAGGTATATCGCTCACGACACCGGCCGCCCGGAGCATGGCGACGTCCACCGGGTCCGAACGCGCCAGCGAGCACTCGATCACCGCGCCACTCGCTCGGCGGGGTGCCCCTGCTTATACTTGCCGCACTGCAAACGTCCCACCCATCAGTGGTGGAGCGAAGGGGGAGCACGGTGACGTTCAGCGTCAGGCACGCCGGGCGCGACGGCGACGGCTACTGCCTGCGGCTCGCCGGTGAGCTTGACCTGAGCACCGCGCCCGAGCTGGCCACCGCGATCGAGCGGCTCGCCGACGCGGGCGAGAGCCGCTTCCTGCTCGACCTCACCGACCTCACCTTCTGCGACTCCACTGGAATGGCCGTTTTCGTTCGGGGGGACAACCGGGCCGCCGCCGAGGGCGGCTGGTTGCGGCTCACCGGCGCCAGCGGGCGGGTCGAGCGGGTGTTGCGGGTCACCGGCCTCGCCGACGTGTTGCACTACCAACCGGACGCCGTCGACCCGGCGTCCCACAGCGCCCTCTGATGGGCTAGATTTCCCCGCCGACACGGTGACCGTCTGGTCCCGTCCCCGCTGAGCCGAGGCAGGTAGTGATGGGCGCAGACAGCCCGCAGCCGGTACGCATCCTGGTGGTGGATGACGACCCGGGCGACGTGCTGATGATCGAGGAAGCGTTGGCGGACTCCGACGTGGACAAGGTCATTGACGTGGTGAGCGACGGCGAGGAGGCGATGGAGTTCCTCCGCGCCGAGGGGCGGCACCTGGAGGCCCGCCGGCCGGACGTCATCCTGCTGGACCTGAACATGCCACGGATGGACGGGCGGCAGGTGCTCGGCGCGGTGAAGCAGGACGAGGACCTGCGGACCATCCCCATCGTGGTGCTGACCACCTCGAACGCGGACACCGACATCGTGGGCAGCTACACGCTGCAGGCCAACGCGTACGTCACCAAGCCGATCGACCTGGACGACTTCAACGACGTGGTGCGCCGCATCGACGAGTTCTTCGGCCGGGTGGTCGTGCTGCCGAAGCGCGGCTGACCTCTCCGGCGCGGACCGCGCACCCCGCGCGCTCGGATGCTGAACAATTTTCCCGAACACCCTCGGCCGCTCCCGTCGCGACCGAGGATCCAGGTGGGAAGAAACAGCAGCTGCCTGGGGGCGACAGTATGAGGTTCTCCGTCGTTGAGACCGGTTACGACCAGCGGCAGGTGGATTCCTGCCTGGATGAGCTGGCGATCCGGTTGTCCCGGCTCGCGGCGCGGGCGGAGGGCGCCGCCGGGACCGCTCGGGTCTGGGACGAGATCCGCGAGGAGGCGACCTGGCTCAGCGGGCTGCTCCAGCGGCTGGATCTGGGCGACGCCGCGAGCACCCGGCGTGCTGGTGACGCGGTGCGGCGGGAGGCGGCCGAGATCCTGGCCCAGGCACGGATCGAGCTGGACGAGGCCCGCGAGGAGGCCCGGCAGGTACGCGAGCGGGCGTACGCGGAGGCCATGCAGGCCCGGCGCGACTTCGAGGCGGCGCTGGACGCCCGCCGGCGACGCGAGGCGCGGGTGGACGAGATCCTCGGCGGGGTGACCGCCGAGCAGGTACCCACCGACACCCCGACCGCGGCGGCGGGCACGGGCGTACCGGCGACGCGGGTGGCCGCTGGCGGCCGGGACGTGGGCATGGAGCCGCCGGCCGGGCGGGACGGCGCCCACAACCGCTGACGCGCACCGAGGGGGTGCATCGGTCGCCTGGCGACCGCCGTGCGCGCCCTCAGGCGGTCAGGGCCGCCGCGACGGTCGTCGCCCGCTCCTCGTGCTGGGCGTACGCGTCGGGGAAGGCGGAGATCTGCACGGCCTGGGCGGCGGCCGTGACGCTCATGTCCTGCCAGCCCGGGATCTCGTTGAGCGCCTCGTAGAAGGCCCGGGCGGCGTACGACGGGCGCATCAGCTCGGCCACCGTGCCCCAGCCGCTGCTGGGCCGCTGCTGGAACAGGCCGACCGAGTCGTGGTCGAAGCCGCTGCCCTGGTTCGGGTACTGCGCCGACTCCGGCAGCACGTCGCTGGCCAGGTTGTAGAGGTTGCTCTCCTGCATGGCCGTGGCCAGCGCCACCACCAGCGCGCGGCGCGGCATCTTCATCTCCAGCCCGACGTCAACGATGATCTTGGCGTTGTCCATCTGGGCCTGGTCGAGTCCGGCGACCGGTCGGGGTCGGCGCGGCTTGACCGGCTTCTTGACTGCCTTGCGCACGGCGGTACGCGTGGGGGTGGGCTTCGGGGTCGGGCTGGGGATGACCCGCGCGGGGGCGGCCTCGCGGTCCAGCGACCGGGAGGCGCGCTCGTCGGCGATGGCGGCGCGGTCGGCAACCGCCTCGGCCAGCGACTCCACCGGGCGGGTGGTGTCCTCGCCGCCTCGGGCGGTGGTGACCGCGACCAGGCTCAGGCAGCAGGTGACACCGGTGGCCAGGGCCACCCGGAGCGGGGTCGAGCCCAGCAGGGCGCGGCGGGGTGGCTCGGAGGCCCGGTGACGGCCGATCGTCCGTTCGGTTGATGCGGCGTCGCTCGAAAGGGTCGTCGGGCGCGCGTCGGTCAGCTTCTGCTCGGAGGGGTCGTCGCGATGCACTCGCCGAGGCTAAAGAACTGCTTTCCCGATTCCACCGGCCCGTACGGTGGCATGCGCCACAATTTGTCCCGATCTTGGGGACAATAAGGGGCAACAACCCCGCAAAGACGATCAACCTCGCCATTCGGGCTAGCCGGGTATTCCCGATTCGCCGGTCAAAGCCGGTCGCCGTCGACGTCATCAGCATCCGTTTCGGCGGCTCTTCACGACTCACTCCTACGGCCGATGCCTGGTCCACCGAACACCCGAGACCCCGGCATGGCCGTTCGGTGGACGCACGACCCAGGTGGCGACCGGATCAGTGCCGGCCGTTCTCCGCCGGGGTGACGGTCAACCGGTGCCGGCTGTTGTCGCCGCTGGAGAACGGCCAGAGCCGGTCGGCGTACTCGACCAGGTCGGCCAGTTGCTGCCGGCTCAGACCGGCGGAGGAGATCGAGGCGTGCACGTCGGCCCGGTACCGGCCGTCGTCGTCGCGCCCCAGCTTCGCCTCAGCCCGCACCTGAACGGTGTGCGCCTCGTCGGTGATCTCCCCGGCAGCCTCCACCGCCGCGTGGTGCAGGCAGGACGCGAAGGCGGCGGCCAACAACTGCTCCGGCCGCAACCCGGTGCAGTGCGCCGCCAGCGGCGAGGCCAGCGCGGAGGAGAGTCCGCCATCGTCGGTGCGTACGTGACCGCCCTCGGCGGTCGCGGTGGCCTCATGCAGCCAGGAACTCGGATCCGGCATCGCGTTCCTCCCGTCGCTCACCGGCCCGAGTTCCCGACCCTCGCGCGGCGAAACGCCGAGCGGTCAGCGCCCGCCGGACCGGTCCGGCCCGTCGGCCACCCGCACCGCCTCGGTGGCCTCCATCGCGGCCTGCTCGGTCCACGGCGACGTCGCAGCCGATCGGCGTGCCGTGGGCGCCAGCATCGGCACGTACACCCGGGCGTCCACCGCCTCGGCCAGCAGCAGCGCGGCGACCAGGCTGGTCGGACGCCGCGCCGGGTCCTCGGCCAGGCAGGAGCGGCACAGCTCGGCCACCTCCGGCGGGAGCCCGTCGATTTCGGGCAGCGGTTCCGCCGGCCGCCGGCGGCGTGCGCCCAGCAGCTCGACGGTGCTGTCCGCCGCGTACGGCAGCCGGCCGGTGAGGCAGTAGTAGAGCAGCACGCCGAGGGCGTACATGTCGGCCGCCGGCGTGGCCGGCGCGCCGTCGAACTGCTCGGGTGCCAGGTACGCCGGAGTGCCGACGATGATCCCTTCCGGCGTCGGGTCCGACGCCCCGGCCGGGCTGGCGATGCCGAAGTCGAGCACCTTCACCCCCGAGGGGGTGAGCATGATGTTGGCCGGCTTGACGTCGCGGTGCACGATGCCGTTCGCGTGCGCGGCGGCCAGCGCCGCGCCGACCTCCGCGCAGACCCGGACCGAGATCCGCCAGTCCAGCGGACCGGCCCGCAGGTGCGCGGCGAGTGTCTCCCCCTCGGCCAGCTCCATCACGATGTACGGCACCTGGCGACCGGGCAGCGCGGAGGAGGAGGTGCCGAAATCGTGCACGCTCGCCACGTTCGGGTGCACCAGGCGGGCCGCGGAGCGGGCCTCGGCCTGGATGCGCTCCACCGGGCCGTGCTGGCCGTCCGCGCCGGGCGAGATCAGCTTCACCGCGACCGGCCGGTCCAGCACCCGGTCGTGGGCTCGCCACACCTCGGACATGCCGCCGACGCCGATGCGCTGTTCGAGCCGGTATCGCCCGTCCAGCGTGCGCATCGACCGCTCCTCGCCTCGTCCCGCCGGCGGCGGTTGCTTCGTTCGCGGTACCCGGGCTCCGAGCTGGGCAAACCGTCGGCCAAATCGCGAGCCGCCGGGCCCGCCCACCCGCTGCGATACGGGCGGTGGGTGCGGTAGCTTGCGAGCCAGGGCCGGTGTCACCGAACGTGCCGGCACGGTCACCCGAGGGGACGCCGCGATGGGCGAGGTCACCGTACGCTTCGTCGGCGGGCCCGCTGACGGCCTGGTGCGGGAGGTGCCGGCCGGGCCAGACGGCGCCCCGCCGCAGCGTTGGATCATGCGGCACCCGGACGGCACCGGGCCGGTGCAGGCCGGCCCCGACCACCTCTACGAGCGCGACCGGCCCGACGGCCTGGGCGGTTGGAGCATGCGGTTCGTACGCACCGACCCGTTCGGGGTGTCCGAGTGACCCCGGGGCGGAGCTGAACGGCGGTGACACCGACGCGCCGCCGACCCGTCCGCACAGCCGGCACACAGGTGCCGCAGAGGCGTGCCACAGCTGCCGCGCCCACGATGGGGGACATGGTCATGGACGGGCAGACCGCGCCCAGCCGGATCGAGCTGCGCCGCCCCGACGGCGAGCCGGTCCGGGTGCTGGTGGTCGACGACGAGCCGACGCTGACCGACCTGCTGTCGATGGCGCTGCGCTACGAGGGCTGGCAGGTGCGCAGCGCCGGCAACGGCATGGCGGCGTTGAGCACCGCGCGGCAGTTCCAGCCGGACGCCGTGGTGCTCGACGTGATGCTGCCCGACCTGGACGGCTTCCAGGTGCTGCGCCGGTTGCGCGAGCAGTCGCCCACCGTGCCGGTGCTCTTCCTGACCGCCCGGGACGCGGTCGAGGAGCGCATCGCCGGGCTGACCGTCGGCGGCGACGACTACGTCACCAAGCCGTTCAGCCTGGAGGAGGTGATCGCCCGGCTGCGCGCCCTGCTGCGCCGCTCCGGCTTCGCGATCGCCACCCGGGAGGACGCGGTGCTGACCGTCGGCGATCTCAGCCTCGACGAGGACAGCCACGAGGTCCGGCGGGACGGCCAGCTCATCACCCTGACCGCGACCGAGTTCGAGCTGCTGCGCTTCCTGATGCGCAACCCGCGCCGGGTGCTCAGCAAGGCGCAGATCCTCGACCGGGTGTGGAACTACGACTTCGGCGGCCAGGCCAACGTCGTCGAGCTGTACATCTCGTACCTGCGCAAAAAGATCGACGCCGGCCGGGCACCGATGATCCATACGTTGCGCGGCGCGGGCTATGTCCTCAAGCCGGCCGAGTGACCCGGGCGACCGGCCGGGCCGCCGACCGGTGCGAGCCGCCCGCCGGTGGCTGGCCGGCCGGTCGTTGCGTACCCGGTTGGTGCTCGCCCTGGTCTCGCTGCTCGCGCTGGTCAGCGTCGCCATCGGCGGGCTCACCACGGTGGCGCTGCGGCACTTCCTGATCGACCGGCTCGACGCCCAACTGGCCCCCTCCACGGTGATGCGGGGCGCGGGTCGGCCGGCCTTCCCCGGCAGCGGGCCGGCCATCCCGCCCGGACTGCCGCCCGGCACCGTGGTAGCCGACATCACCGGCAACCGGGTGACGGCCGCGTCGACGCTGACCCGCAGCCCGTCCAGCGGGGACCCCTTCCCCGACGAGAAACCTGTTCCGGCCGACGAGGTCGCCGCGCTGGCCGCCCTGCCGGTCGGCGCCGAGCCGCGCACGGTCGACCTCGGCGACCGCGGCGAGTACCGCGCCGTCGCCCGGCAGTTCCGCGACGGCCGGGTGCGGGTCGTCGCGCTGCCGCTGGCCGGCGTGCGGGAGACCGTCTGGTGGATGATCGCCGCGCAGGCCGGGGTGGCCACCGTCGGGCTGCTCATCGCCGGCACTGCCGGCGCGCTGATCGTCCGGGCCACGCTGCGACCGCTGAACCGGGTGGCCGCCACCGCCACCCGGGTCACCGAGCTGCCGTTGGACCGCGGCGAGGTGGCCCTCGCCGTGCGGGTGCCGGCGGCGGACACCGATCCGCGTACCGAGGTCGGCCAGGTCGGCGCCGCGCTGAACCGGATGCTCGGCCACGTCGCCGACGCGCTCGCCGCCCGGCAGGCCAGCGAGACCCGGGTACGCCAGTTCGTCGCCGACGCCAGCCACGAGCTGCGCACCCCCCTCGCCGCGATCCGCGGGTACGCCGAGGTGGCCCGGCGCGGCCGTGGCGAGGTCCCCGCCGACGTGGCGCACGCCCTGCGCCGGGTGGAGTCGGAGAGCACCCGGATGACCAGCCTCGTCGACGACCTGCTGCTGCTGGCCCGGCTGGACACCGGCCGCCCGCTCGCGGTCGACCAGGTCGACCTGTCCGCCCTCGTGGTGGACGCGGTCAGCGACGCGCACGTGGCCGGCCCGGAACACCGTTGGCAGCTCGACCTGCCCGAGGTGGTGATCCGGGTCCCCGGCGACGCCGCCCGGCTGCACCAGGTGGTGGCGAACCTGCTGGCCAACGCCCGGGTGCACACCCCGCCCGGCACGGTGGTGACGACCACGCTGGCCGTCGACGGGGACGCGGCCGTGCTCACCGTCGCCGACGACGGGCCCGGGGTGCCGGCGGACCTGCAACCGGAGCTGTTCGAGCGGTTCGCCCGCGGCGACAGCTCCCGGTCCCGGGCGCACGGCAGCACCGGCCTCGGCCTCGCGATCGTGGCGGCGGTGGTGGAGGCGCACCACGGCGCGGTCGCGGTGCACAGCCGGCCGGGCCGGACCGTGTTCACCGTGCGGCTGCCGAATCCCACAGCTGACGCATAGTCCCCAGCTCCGTCCGGTGCAGTGCGCCAATCTGTCCGCTACGGCGTGGACGATCGGCGTACGGTGAGGAACAAGTCCGGCTTTCTGGGTCAAAAGCCTCACCGCTGTACGCCCGGGACGCCGGTGTCGAGACGGCGAGTGAAGGAGCGATCGGTGATCCATCTGGCCTACCTGGACGCGGGATCCGGCAGCCTGATCGTGCAGGCGGTCGTGGGCGGGGTGGCCGGGGCCGCGGTCGCTGCCAAGCTCTACTGGCGACGCCTGGTCGACCGGTTCCGCCGACAGCCCACCGACCAGCGGTGAGTCGGCACGTCCCGGCGATGGCGTTCTCACCCGCGGCGGCCCGGCCCGAGCCGGCCTCCTTCCGCGATCCGGCCAACCGGGTCTTCCATGTCGGCGACGAGGTGCTGCGCGGGCTGGACGCGCAGGCCGCCGAGCACTGGCGGGCGCTGCGAGCCACCGCCTTCTTTCCGGCGCTGGTTGCCGCGGGCAAGGTCTGCGCTACCGAGGACGCGCCACCGGCGCTGGTGCCCGCGTCCGCCGGGGAGCCGTGGGCGGCGGTGCTGCGCCACGAACGCATCCCGTTCGTCTCCCACCCGTACGAGTGGTCCTTCAGCATGCTGCGCGACGCCGCGCTGCTGCACCTGGAGATCCTGCGCGCCGCGCTCGCCGACGGCTTCACCACCAAGGACGGCTCGGCCTACAACCTGCAGTGGCGTGGCGCCGAGGCGGTCTTCATCGACATCGGCTCCTTCGAACCGGTACGCGACGGCGAGCCGTGGGCCGGCTACCGGCAGTTCTGCCAGACCGTGCTCTACCCGTTGCTGCTCACCGCCCACCTGGGGGTGGACTTCCAGTCCTGGCTGCGCGCCCGGGTCGACGGCATCGAGGCCGAGCAGCTCCGCCCGCTCTTCGCCGGAACCCGCCGGCTACGCCCCGGCGTACTGACCCACGTGCACCTGCACGGCGCGATGCAGCAGCGCAACGCCGCCGCCAGCACCACCGACGTACGCGCCCAGCTGCGGGCCGCCGGCTACTCCCGGGAGCTGCTGCTGGCCACCGTACGCGGCATCGAGAAGCTGGTCCGCCGGCTGGACCGGCGCCCCGCGGACAGCCACTGGTCGGACTACCAGCGCACATGCGGCTACTCCGCTCAGGACCGGGCGGCCAAGGAGCGGTTCGTGTCCGCCGCGCTGACCGCCGGCGCCCGGCCGCGCCTGGTGCTCGACCTGGGCGCCAACGACGGCCGGTACGCCCGGCTGGCGGCCGAGCACGCCGACTACGTGGTCGCCGTCGAGCAGGACCCGGCCGTGGTCGACGAGCTGTACCGGGCGCTGCGGGCCGAGGGGCACCGCCGGATCCTGCCGCTGGTGCTGGATCTGGCCGACCCGTCGCCCGGTGGCGGCTGGCGGGGAGTCGAGCGCGCCGGCTTCGCCGAGCGGGCGTCGGCGGACGCGGTGCTCGCCCTGGCCGTGGTGCACCACCTGGCGATCGGACGCAACGTGCCGCTGCCGGAGGTGATCGACTGGCTGGCGGGGCTGACGGCGCCGAGCGGCGCGGTGGTGGTGGAGTTCGTGCATCCGGAGGACCCGATGGCCCGCCGGCTGCTCGCCAACAAGCCCGAGGGCATCTTTCCGGACTACCGGCGTGACACCTTCGAGCGCCTGCTCGCGGCCCGGGGCCGGATCACCGATCGTCTCGAGCTGCCCTCGGGCACCCGCACGCTCTACCGGGTGGTGATGGGTGGCTGAACCAGCGTCGGCACCCCCACCGGGCCCGCCGGCCGAGAAGCCGGTGACCGGGCGGTGGGACCGGGGCTGGCGCGGTGAACTGTGCCGCCTGCTGGAGGTGGTGGCGCTGGTCGGGCTGGTGGTCACCCAGCCGCTGCTGGACGTGCTCGGCCGCAGTCCCGACTTCTTCCTCTTCCACCGAGCCGACCCGGGGCAGATTCTGCTGCTGGTCGCCCTGGTGGCGGTGGTGCCCACCGTGCCGGGGGCGCTGCTCGGTGCGCTGAGCCGCCTCGCCGGCCGGACGACCCGCGCGCTCACCCACACCGGCCTCGTCGGGCTGCTGCTGGCCGCCCTGGCCGTGCAGGTGGGCCGGCACGTGACGCCGCTTCGGGGCGTACCCCTGCTGCTCGTCGCCGGCCTGGCCGGCGCGGCCGGCGCGGCCGCGCACCGGCGCTGGCGGGCGCCGAGCCGGGTGCTGCGGCTGGCCGCAGTCGGGCCGGTGGCCTTCGTGGCGCTCTTCCTGCTCGGCTCACCCACCTCCGCGGTGGTGCTGCCCCGCGGCGACGGCGGCGCGGCCGGCACCGCGCAGGGTACGGGCGGGCACCCGCCGGTGGTCATGCTGATCCTCGACGAACTGCCGCTGGTCAGCCTGCTCGGCGCCGACGGGCGGATCGACGCGGCCCGGTACCCGCACTTCGCCGAGCTGGCCGGCGGCTCGACCTGGTACCGCAACGCCACCGGGGTCAGCGGCTGGACCCCCAACGCGCTGCCGGCGATGCTCACCGGCCGCTACCCGGCGCGGTCCGCCGCACCGCACTACTCGCAGTACCCGGACAACATCTTCACCGCCTTCGGCGGCCTGTACGACATCCGCGCCGAGGAGAGCATCACCCGGCTCTGCCCGCCCAGCCGCTGCGAGCAGCCGATCGCCCCGGAACAGGGGCTCGACGTGCTCGTGCGGGAAACCGGCAAGCTGCTCGGCCAGGTCGCCGGGCCGACGACCACCCGGGTCGACCCGGAGGACTCGTACCGGGAGCAGACCCGCGCCGAGGCCGGCCTGGACGCCGCCGAGCCGGTGCCGGCCGATCCGAAGTTCCGCTGGGACAGCCTGGACGACAACCAGCCGGCCCGGTTCACCAGCTTCCTGGCCGGGTTGAAGCCGACACCCCGGCCCACCCTGCACTTCCTGCACCTGCTGATGCCGCACTCGCCGTGGGCGTACCTGCCGTCCGGCGCGCGCTACGACGCCCCCGAGGACCTGCCCAACGACGGCGCCGGCTGGGTCGAGCTGGCCCGACAGCGGCACCTCGCCCAACTGGGCTACACCGACCGGCTGATCGGCGAGACGGTGCGCACGCTGCGCGCCAGCGGCCTCTACGACCAGGCCCTCGTCGTGGTCACCGCCGACCACGGGGTGAGCTTCCGCCCGGGCGCCCAGGGCCGGGGGATGGACGCCATCAAGGCGGCCGCCGGCGAGGTGGCGTGGGTGCCGATGTTCCTCAAGGAGCCCGGGCAGCGGGCCGGGCGCGTGGACGACCGCAACTGGGAACACGTCGACCTGCTGCCGACCGTGGCCGACGAGGCGGCCATCCGGCTGCCCTGGCGGGTCGACGGCCGTTCCGCCCGGCAGGCCCCGCGCACCGACGGCACAAAGCACTTCTACGACCGCCCCGGCGAACCGGTCACCTTCCCAGGCGGGGTGCCCGCCCCACCGCCGCTGCCACCGCCGCATCCCCTGGTGGGCACCGATGTCCGCGCCGGCCCGACGGGGGGCAGCGCCAGGGTGGCCGACCTGGCCGCGTTCCGGGCGATGGATCCGGACACCGGCACCCTGCCGGCGCTGGTCTGGGGCGACGTGCCGGACCGGATACCGGACGGCACGCTGCTGGCGGTGGCGGTCAACGGCCGGATCGGGGCGGTGGTCCCGGTGGTGCCGCCGGATCCCGGCGGACGCCGGTTCGCCGCACTGCTCACCGACGACCAGCTGTTCCGGGCCGGCACCAACCAGCTCGACGTCTACCAGGTGGCGACGGACGGTACGCTCCGACGCCTCGCGCTGTCCTGAGCTGGGCTCGCCGTGGTTTCGCGCGGGGTTTCCCGGCTGTCCGGTCGGGAATCGGGTGACGCATACCTCACCGCAGAACCACGGCGGGCGGTGTCGACCGAGCCGCAATTACGGTAGAAGCGAAGGCAATTCAACGTAGATCTGCCGGCGAAGCGAGGAACCACATGACGGAAGTCAAGCTCGATCACCCCGGTGGGCAGCTGTCGATGCCGGTGCATCCTGCGGTCGAGGGCCCCGCCGGTATCGGGGTGAGCAAGCTGCTGAAGGAAACCGGGATGACCACGTACGATCCCGGTTTCGTGAACACCGCGGCTGCCTCATCCGCGATCACCTACATCGACGGCGACGCGGGGATCCTGCGTTACCGGGGATACCCGATCGAGCAGCTGGCCGAGAAGTCCTCCTTCCTGGAGGTCTCGTACCTGCTCATCTACGGTGAGCTGCCGACCGAGCAGCAGCTGACCGAGTTCACCGAGTGGATCCGGCGGCACTCGCTGCTCCACGAGGAGATGCGCCGCTTCTTCGACGGTTTCCCCCGGGACGCCCACCCGATGGCCGTGCTCTCGTCGGCGGTCAGCGCCCTGTCCACCTTCTACCAGGACAGCCTGGACCCGTTCGACTCCGAGCACGTGGAGATCTCGACGGTCCGGCTGATGGCGAAGGTGCCGACCATCGCCTCGTACGCCTACAAGAAGTCCATCGGGCAGCCGCTGCTGTACCCGGACAACTCGCTGGGGTACGTGGACAACCTGCTGCGGATGACGTTCGGCGTGCCGGCGGAGCCGTACGAGGTCGACCCGGTGATGTCGAAGGTGCTGGACATGCTCTTCGTCCTGCACGCCGACCACGAGCAGAACTGCTCCACCTCGACCGTCCGGCTGGTCGGCTCCAGCAACGCCAACCTGTTCGCCTCGGTCTCCGCCGGTGTCAACGCGCTGTTCGGTCCGCTGCACGGTGGCGCCAACCAGGCCGTGCTGGAGATGCTCCAGCAGATCCACGCCGGCGACGACGACGTCCGGTCCTTCGTCCGCAAGGTCAAGGACAAGCAGGACGGCGTCAAGCTGATGGGCTTCGGCCACCGGGTCTACAAGAACTACGACCCGCGGGCGGCGATCGTCAAGAAGGCGGCGCAGGACGTGCTGGGCCGGATGGCCAAGCCGGACCCGCTGCTGGACATCGCCATGGAGCTGGAGGAGATCGCGCTCGCCGACGACTTCTTCGTCTCCCGCCGGCTCTACCCGAACGTGGACTTCTACACCGGCCTGATCTACAAGGCCATGGGCTTCCCCACGAAGATGTTCACGGTGCTGTTCGCGCTCGGCCGGCTCCCTGGCTGGATCGCCCAGTGGCGCGAGATGATCAACGACCCGGAGACCAAGATCGGCCGCCCGCGGCAGGTCTACGTCGGCTCCGCCGAGCGGGACTACGTCCCCTTCGCCAACCGCTGACGTGCAAGGAAGGGCACCTTATTAACGCCTCGTGTAGAGGAAGGGCCCCTTCTTAACACTCCGACAGGACAAGGGCCGCCGACTCATGGTCGGCGGCCCTTGTCGTGCGATCAGTAGCGCGCTTGTTAATAGGGGGCCCTTGCTCTACCGCAGGCGTTAATAAGGTGCCCTTCCTTACACCTCAGCGGAGGCCGGCGGCGGCCAGCAGGTTGCCGTGGGGGAGCGCGGGGAGGGCGCGGCCCTGGGACATGCGCTGTTCGGCGCGCTGGGCGGTGAACGCGGCGTCGGTCGCGATGGCCGCGGCGTAGCTGGCGGCGGTGCGTTGGGCGATCGCGGACCAGCCGTACTGGTCGTGCACCATCTGCCGGGCGCGGCGGGCCAGCGCGCGGGCGCGGTCCCGGTCCGACAGCAGCGCGTGCACGGCGTCGGTCAGCCCGTCCGGGTCGTGCGGTGCGAAGGTCATCCCGGTCACCCCCGGCTCGACGATCTCCGCGAGACCACCGGTGGCGGCCACCGCGAGTGGGGCTCCGGCCGCGGCGCCTTCCAGGGCCACCATTCCGAACGGCTCGTAGATGCTCGGCACCGCGAAGCAGTCGGAGGCGGCCATCAACGCCGGCAGGTCGGTGCCGCCCAGGAAGCCCGGCATGGCGACCATGCCGCCCAGGCCGCGGCGGTGCACCTCGGCTTCCAACTCTGCCCGGTACGGGCCGTCGCCGGCGATCACCACACGCAGCTCGGGGTGCCGCTCGCGCAGCCGTGGCAGCCCGGCGATCAGGTGCTGCACGCCCTTCTCGTAGACCAGCCGACCGGCGAAGGTGACCAGCGGGCCGTCCCCGGCGAACCGGGCCCGGGCGGCGCTCACCGCGGCCGACGGCACTTGCCAGCGGTGCGGCTCCACGCCGTTGGCCACCACGTCGACCCGGCCGTTCGGCACGCCGAACAGCGTGGTCACCTCGTCGCGCATGTACCCCGAGCAGACGATCACCCGGGCGGACTCGTTGCTGAGCCAGTGCTCGACACCGTGGATGGTGCGGTTCATCTCCTCCGGCAGCCAGCCCTGGTGCCGGCCCGCCTCGGTGGCGTGGATGGTGCTCACCAGCGGGATGTCCAGGTGATCGCGCAACGTCATCGCGGTGTGGGCGACGAGCCAGTCGTGGGCGTGGATGACGTCGTAGGTGCCGGCTTCGGTGGCGCGTAGGGCGGTGCGGGTGAGGGTGTGGTTGAAGGCCATGGTCCAGGCGAGTAGGGATTCGGTGGCCAGGGGGAAGGTGGCGGGGTCTTCGGGGGCGCGCAGGATGCGTACGCCGTCGGCGTATTCCTCCAGGGGTGCGCCGTCGGTGTGGCGGGTGACGACGGTGACGTCGTGG
>NZ_JBSFYQ010000057.1:0-33403 GCF_053599855.1 Micromonospora sp. NPDC005161 | reverse complement strand
TCTGCGCGCCGTCGTGAGGATCCCCCAGTCCGATGACTTCATCTGGCCAGCACGACGACCACCATGGCAAGGCACCCGATCAGCAAGGTCGGCACTCCGGGCGGTCAGGCTTGATCCCTGCGTGGGCACGGTCGGCCGCAGCCCCGTCGTGGGGACCTGGGCGCCTCCGCGCCGGGTTTGCGTCATCGGGGTGACCGCCTTCGTGAAGGCCCTGGTCAGGGTGGTGGCTGCTTCGGTTGGGTCTTCGGCTCGCATGACTGCGCCTAGTACCGCGACTCCTGCTGCTCCCCCCTCGATACAGGCGATCACCTGATCTGGGGTTTCCACGCCGCCCAGCGCCAGCACCGGTGTTGGGCTGGCCTGGATCAGCTTTCGCAGGCCCTCGGGGTGCAGGGGTGGGCCGTAGCCGGGTTTGGTTTGTGTGGGGTAGACCGGGGAGACGGTGGCGTAGTTCTCGGTGGTGATCCGGTGCAGCTCGGACTGGTTGTGGCAGGAGCGGCCGACCAGCCGGTGGGTCGGGGGCGGGTACGGGCCGGCGGCGGGCAGGTGGACGGCGTCGCCGCCGAGCGGGTCGGGGCCAGCCACGATCAGGGTTCCGCCGGCATCGGCGAGGATCGCGCGCAGGTCGGCGGCGAGGGCGGCGCGCTCGGCGCGGGGGAGGTCCTTCTCCCGCAGCACCACCCAGCGCACTCCCCCGGCAACGGCCCCCGCCACCACCTGATCGAGCGCCCCCCGCGCCACCCGCCGATCCGTCAGCACGACAACGCCCGACGGCAGGGTTGCCGGGCACCCGGGCGGGACGCGCTCGGGGGTCACAGGTCGGGTCTTCCCTCGTCGGGGGTGGACGGGAGGGCGTGGAAGCGGCGGGCGATCCGGCCGGCGCCAGCGGCCAGCCGACCCGCCTCGACCGCGTACCGCATCGCGGTCGCCATCGCGACCGGGTCCGCGGCCCGGGTGACCGCGCTGGCCAGCAGCACCGCGTCGCAGCCCAGCTCCATCGCCAGCGCCGCGTCGGACGCCGTGCCGATGCCGGCGTCCAGGATCACCGGCACGTCCACGCCCTGCCGGATCAGCCGGATGTGGTGCGGGTTTCCGATGCCGAGCCCCGAGCCGATCGGCGCGCCGGCCGGCATCACCGCGGCGCAGCCCACGTCGGCCAGCCGGCGGGCGAGCACCGGGTCGTCGCTGGTGTACGGCAGCACGGTGAATCCGTCGGCGACCAGCTCCTCGGCGGCGCGGAGCAGCTCGACCCCGTCGGGCAGCAGGGTCCGCTCGTCACCGATCACCTCCAGCTTGATCCAGTCGGTGTCGAACGCGTCCCTGGCCAGCCGGGCCACCTTCACGGCCTCGGTCGCGGTGTGGCAGCCGGCGGTGTTCGGCAGCAGCCGTACCCCGCACCGGTCCAGCAGCTCCAGCAGCCCACCGGCGCTGCCCGGCGCGGTGTCCACCCGGCGCAGCGCCAGAGTGACCAGCTCGGTGCCGGACGCCCGGATCGCCTGCTCCAGCACGTGCAGGTTCGCGGCGCCGCCGGTGCCGAGGATCAGCCGCGAGGTGAACGTCGCCCCACCCAGCTCGAACGGCACGCCGGTCACCCGCCCTGCGCGGCGGTGAGCACCTCGACGCGATCACCGTCGCGCAGCGCCGTGGTCGGCCAGCCGGTTCGGGGCACCACCTCGCCGTTGACCGCGACCGCCACCCCGCGCTGCTGCGGCGCGATGTCGCTGACCAGATCGGCCACCGACGCTCCACCGGGGACGCTGCGCCCGGTCCCGTTCACCGTCAACTCCACCGGTCCTCCTCTGTCGTCCGATCAGGTGCGCCGACATCGGCCGCACCAGGCCCGGCCAGCCGACCGGCCGCGCTGGTGGGATCCGGGCCGGCGGCGGCGAACCGGCCCGGGTGAAAGGGCGTGAGCAGCGGATCGGGCACGCCGGTGGTGACCAGGTCGGCGATCAGGTCGGCGGTGACCGGGGTGAGCACGATGCCGTGCCGGTGGTGCCCGGTGGCGGCCAGCACGTCCGGCCGGTCGGACAGCGGCCCGAGGATCGGCGCGTTGTCCGGGGTGCCCGGACGCAGCCCGGCGACCGTCTCGACCAGGTCGTACTCGGCCAGCTCGGGGAGCAGGTCGACGCCGGCACGGAGTAGGCGCAGCACCGCGCCGGCGGTGACCGTGGTGTCCGACCGCTCCTCGACCGTCGCGCCGAGCACCACCTCGCCGTCTGCGCGGGGCACCAGATAGACCTGCTCGCCGTCGGCGTACCCCCGGATCACGTGCCGGAAGCCCGGCGCGGCGCCGCCGGGCGCGCGTAGCCGGAGGATCTGGCCCTTCACCGGCCGCACGGGCAGGCCGGTGAGGGCGGCGGCGCCGCAGCCGGCGGCGACCACGGTGACCCGGGCGTCCACCTCGGCGAGGGAACGGACCGCCCGCGGGGCGAGCACCGCGCCGGCCCGCTGCGCGGCCGTGCGCAGCGCCGGCACCAGCAACCGTGGGTCGACCTGGTGGTCGGTGGGCGCGAGTGCCCCGCCGCGCACCCGCGGCGCGAGCGCCGGCTCGCGGTCGCGCAGCTCGGTGGGGCGCAGCGGGGTGACCGGCAGGCCCAACCCCTGCTGGTACGCCCAGAGCCGGCGCGCCTCGGCCAGGTCGTCCGCGGTCAGCCCGACCAGCAGGGTGCCCTCGGTCCGGTAGCCCAGCTCGACGCCGCTCGCCTCGGTCAGCTCGTCCGCGAACGCCGGCCACCGGGCGGCGGACGCCAGCAGCAGCCCGGTCAGCTGCCGCTCACCGAAGTACGCCTCGGCCACCGGAGAGAGCATCCCGGCGGCCACCGCCGAGGCCCCTGACCCGGGGGACGGATCGTGCACCACCACCCGAAGCCCGCGGGCGGCGCACCGCCAGGCGATCGCCAACCCGATCGGCCCCGCCCCCACCACCGCGACGTCCGCAAGGAAGGGCCCCTTGTTAACGGATTCTGTAGAGGAAGGGCCCCCTGTTAACACGTCAGCGCCCCGAGCAGCTCGGCGGTGGCCCGGGCCGGGTCGGCGGCAGCGGATACCGCGCCCACCACCGCCACCCCGTACGCCCCGGCGGCTCGCAGCGCCGGCACCCGGGCGGCGGTCACCCCACCGATCGCGATCACCGGAACGTCGACCGCGTCGTTGACCGCCCGTACCCCCGCCGGGCCGATCGGGTCCGGCAGCCCGGCCTTGGTGCTGGTGGCGTGGCACGGCCCGACGCCCAGGTAGCTGGCTCCCGCGGCGACGGCCTCGATCGCCGTCTCCGGTGCCCGGGCGGTCGCCCCGAGCACGCCGGTGGGGCCGAGCACCCGGCGGGCGGCGGCGACCGGCAGGTCGTCGGCACCGACGTGTCCACCGGCGGCGCCCACCGCCAACGCCACGTGCAACCGGTCGTTGACCAGGCAGGTCGCCCCGTACGGCGAGCAGAGCGCGAGCACCCGCCGAGCCAGGTCGTACGCCACGCGGTCGGTGGCGGAGTCCTCGACCCGGACCTGCACCACCAGGTCGGCTCGGGCCGTGGTGAGGGCGGCCCGGACCACGGTGAGTGGATCCCGCCCGGGTCGGGTGTCGGTGATCAGATGCAGTCGCCCAAGGGACGGCACGGCAACGCTCCTCCCTGCGCCGGCATTACCCGGATCAGGTTCGACGGTCGGGGGCTGTCAGCCCCCCTCTCAGCCCGGTACACCGGACTCCCGTGGGTTACTTGCGTGTCACCGTACGACAGTTCCGGCCGTCTGCCAAGGCGGGGTCGGCCGGCGGCCGGCGGGCGAAAACCGCACCGCTCGGCGAGATCCGTTGGGCGCTTCATGCGGTCCTGTTCGGAATGTCGCCCACCGTTGCAGAACCGTTACCCGCCGGCATCTTGCCGGACATTGATCCAACCGAATTAATTTGTTCAGCGATTCGACAAAATGCTGGCGTGGTTGCCCTGGCACGGCATTCGCACCGGCTCCATCTGGGACGGTCTTCGGCGAGCCGGCCCCCGCGATCCCTGTCCACCGCGACATAGGAGGCGGCGTGTCCCATTCTCGTCGTGCCCGAGTACCCATCACCGCGACCCTGATCTCCCTGGCCCTGGCCTCGACAACTCTGTTCGGGCTGCCCGCCCAGGCGGCTCCGGCCGCCGCCCAGGTCCCCCCGCGAAACACGCAGGCCGCGGCCCCGGTCAGCCAGGTGCCGCCGAAGGCGCCAAAGGCTGCGGCCGATCCCTTCTCCGTCCTGGTGTTCTCCAAGACGGCCGGCTTCCGCCACGACTCCATTCCCACCGGGCTCGCCGCGATCCAACAACTGGGCGAGGCCAACGGATTCACCGTGGACAGTTCCGAGGACGGTGGCGCGTTCACCGACGCCAATCTGGCGAAATACCGGGCGGTGATCTGGCTCTCCACCACCGGCGACGTGCTGGACGCCGAGCAGCAGGCCGCGTTCGAGCGGTACGTGCGTGCCGGCGGCGGTTACGTCGGCATCCACGCCGCCTCGGACACCGAGTACAGCTGGGCCTGGTACGGCGACCTCGTCGGCGCGTACTTCGCCAACCACCCGGCGAACCAGCAGGCCACGGTCAAGGTGGAGGACCACGCCCACCCGTCCACGGCCGAGCTTCCGGACCGCTGGTCCCGCTTCGACGAGTGGTACAACTACCAGACCAACCCCCGGCCGGACGTGCACGTGCTGGCCAGCCTGGACGAGAAGAGCTACTCCCCGGGCGCCGGCGCGATGGGGGCCGACCACCCGATCGCCTGGTGCCAGGACTTCGACGGCGGCCGTTCCTGGTACACCGGGGGCGGGCACACCCGGGAGTCGTACGCCGAGCCGGAGTTCCTCTCCCACCTGCTCGGCGGCATCCGGACCGCAGCCGGGGTGGCGGACGCCGACTGCGGCGCCTCGAAGACCGCGAGCTTCGAGAAGGTCACCCTGGACAGCAACACCAGCAACCCGATGGAGTTGGACATCGCCCCGGACGGGCGGGTCTTCTACGTCGAGCGGGACGGCCGGGTGCAGGTCGTCAAGCCGGACACCGGCAGCACGGTCACCGCCCTCGACCTGGACGTCTTCACCGGCAACGAGGACGGACTGATCGGCATCCGGCTCGACCCGGACTTCGCCACCAACAGGTGGGTGTACCTCTACCACGCCCCGAACGACGGCATCGCGCGCAACCTGCTGTCCCGGTTCACCGTGACCGGCGACACCATCGACCCGGCCAGCGAGAAGCAGGTGCTGCGGGTCGACACCCAGCGCAACACCTGCTGCCACGCCGGCGGCAGCATGGCGTTCGACAGCGTCGGCAACCTGTACCTGGCCACCGGTGACAACACCAACCCGTTCGAGTCGAGCGCGTACTCGCCGCTCGACGAGCGGCCGGGCCGCCAGGACTACGACGCGCAGCGCACCTCCGGCAACACCAACGACCTGCGCGGCAAGGTGATCCGGATCCACCCGGAGGACGACGGGACGTACACGGTCCCGGCGGGTAACCTCTTCGCGCCGGGCACCGAGAAGACCCGTCCCGAGATCTACGCGATGGGCTTCCGCAACCCGTTCCGGATCGGCACCGACCCGAAGACCAACACGCTCTACGTCGCGGACTACGGGCCGGACGCCAACGCGGACAGCCCCACCCGGGGCCCGCGCGGCCTGGTCGAGTGGAACATCGTCACCCCCGGCAATTACGGCTGGCCGTACTGCACCGGGACGAACGAGGCGTACAACGACTACACGTTCCCGTCCGGCCCGAGCGGGGCGAAGTTCGACTGCGCCGCCCCGGTGAACAACTCGCCCAACAACACCGGCCTGACCAACCTCCCGCCGGTCGTCCCAGCGACCGTCGACTACGGGTACGCCGGTGACGCGCGGTACCCGGAGATCGGCGGCGGCGGCGCCCCGATGGGCGGCCCGGTCTACCGGTACGACGCCGACCTCGACTCCGACCGGAAGTGGCCGGCGTACTACGACGGCAAGGCGCTGCTCGGCGAGTGGAACCAGTCGAAGATGTACACCATGCAGGTGACCGCCGACGGCAGGTCGTTGGTGGACATCAACCAGTTGCTCACCGGGATGGGCATGCTCCGGCCGATGGACTTCGAGTTCGGCCCGGACGGCGCGCTCTACCTGATCGAGTGGGGCAGCGGCTTCGGCGGCAACAACGACAACTCCGGCGTCTACCGGATCGACTACATCGCCGGTGAACGCGCGCCGATCGCGGTGGCGGCGGCCACCCCGACGTCGGGGCCCGCGCCGTTGACGGTGGAATTCTCCAGCGCCGGGTCGCGCGACCCGGACGGCGGCGCGCTCACCTACGCCTGGGCCTTCGGCGACGGGCAGACCTCCACCGAGGCCAACCCGACGCACACCTACGCCACGGCGGGCAGCTTCACCGCCCAGCTCACCGTCACCAACCCGAAGGGCCGTACCGCGGTGGCCAACGTGCCGGTCACCGTGGGCAACACCGCGCCGACGGTGACCATCGAGTTCCCGCCGGACGGCGGCTTCTTCGACTGGGGTGACCAGGTCCGCTACACGATCAAGGTGACCGACCCGGAGGACGGGCAGATCGACTGCGACCGGGTGCGGCTCCAGGTGCTGCTCGGCCACGACGAGCACGCCCACCCGCTGGAGCAGCACACCGGCTGCAGCGGCACCGTCCAGACGTCGCTCGCCCCCGGGCACGGCGCCGAGGCGAACGTCTTCGCGGTCTTCGAGGCCACCTACACCGACGAGGGCGGCGCTGGCGGGGCCGGCCCGCTCACCGGCCGCGCGATCGAGCAGTTGCAGCCCAAGCGCAAGCAGGCCGAGTACTTCACCACCAACGGGCGGGCGCCGGGGAGTACCGGCGGCGGCGACGCCGGCGTGCAGCGGGAGACCGGCGGCGACAGCGCCGGCGGCGGCCAGAACATCGGGTTCATCGAGGACGGCGACTGGTGGTCGCTCGCCCCGGCGAACCTGACCAACGTCACCGACATCCGGTTCCGGGCCGCCTCGGCAGTCTCCGGAGGCCGGGTCGAGGTCCGCGCCGGCGCCGTCGACGGACCGGTGGTCGCCTCGGCCACCGTGCCGGGCACCGGCGGGTGGCAGACGTACACGGACGTGACCGCGCCGGTGACCGGCGCCGCGAGCGGCACGCTGTACTTCGTCGCCCGGGACCCGAACGGCGGCGCGGGGTCGCTGTTCAACGTCAACTGGATGGACTTCCTCGGCCGCGGCGTCACCGAGAACGCGCCACCGGTGGTCAGCGCCACCGCCACCCCGGCCACCGGCACCGCGCCGGTCACCGTCGCCTTCGACGGCACGGCCACCGACGCCGAGGGCGACAGCCCGCTGACGTACGCCTGGGACTTCGGTGACGGCGGCACGACGTCCACGTTGGACGCCAACTACACCTACACCAGCCCGGGCACCTTCACCGCCACCCTGACGGTGACGGACAGCAAGGGCGCGAAGTCGTACGCCACCGTGCCGGTGCGGGTCGACGCGCCGAACACGTCCTGCTTCGGGGCGCGCTCGGACGACTTCGACGGCACCAGCCTCGACAAGAACCGGTGGACCAGCGTGGTCCGGGAGAACCAGCTCTACTCGGTTGCCGGCGGCGCGCTGCGGCTGCCCACGGCGGTGGGCGACCTCTACGGTGCCCGCAACGACGCCACCAACCTGGTGCTCCAGGCGGCTCCGACCGGGGCCTGGCAGGCGACCACCCGGGTCACCCTGCCGGTGACGGCCAACTACCAGCAGGCCGGCCTGCTGGTGTACGGCGACGACGACAACTACGCCAAGCTGGACCTGCTCTACAACGGCAGCCGGCGGGTGGAGTTCATCCGGGAGACGGCCGGCACGCCGCGCAACGAGGCCGCCGACAGCACCGCCGCACCGGCGGGTGACACCGTGCACCTGCGGATCATCAGCGACGGGACGAACCTGACCGCGGCCGTCTCGGCCGACGGGCAGACCTTCACCCCGGTCGGACGATCGGCCGCGCTGGACGGCATCACCAACCCGCGGATCGGCCTCTTCGCGGTCAACGGCGGCACCGAGGCGCCGGTGGTGGACGCCAGCTTCGACTGGTTCCAGGTCACGCCGGACGCTCCGGCCGGACCGGTCGTGCCGTCGGACGAGTTCACCGGCGACACGCTGGACAAGTGCCGGTGGAACGCGATCCTGCGCGAGGACCCGAACGGTTACCGGGTCACCGGTGGCGCGCTGCGGGTCGACGTGCCCAACGGTGACATCTACGGCACCGACAACACCGGGCCGAAGAACTTCATCCTCCAGACCGCGCCGTCGGGCGACTGGACCCTGGAGACGAAGGTCGACGGCAGCCTGCTGAACGAGCAGTACCAGCAGGCCGGGCTGATCGTGCAGGCGGACGACGACAACTACCTCAAGTTCGACTACATCGCGGACAACCAGGTCGGCCAGCCGGTGACGCGGCGGATCGAGTTCCGCAGCGAGATCGGCGGGGCGGTCCAGAACCCGCAACCGGAGGCGGGCAACCTGACCGGTGCGGTGTGGCATCTGCGGCTCGCCCGCAGCGGCGACACCTTCACCGCGTCGTACTCGGCGGACGGGACGACCTGGACCGCGTTGACCACGCTCACCAACAGCGCGGTCGGGGCCACCCCGAAGGTCGGGCTGTTCACCCTCGGCGCCAACCAGACCGCCTCGAAGACCGCCGCGTTCGACTACTTCCGGTTGAGCACCGAGGTGGCCGACGAGACGGCGCCGGTCACCACGGCGGCGGTTTCCGGCACCCCGACCGACGGGTGGTACACCGGCCCGGTGACGGTCACCCTCACCGCGGCCGACGAGGCCGGCGGCAGCGGGTTGGCCGGCACGGCGTACCAGCTGGACGGGGCCACCACCTGGACGGACTACACCGCTCCGGTGGCGGTCAGCGGGGACGGCGAGCACGAGCTGCGGTTCCGCTCGACCGACGAGGCGGGCAACGTGGAGTCGACGAAGACCGTCACGGTCCGGATCGACGCCACCGCGCCGGTCACCTCGGCGACGTTCGCTCCGGCGAACGACGCCGGCTGGCACGACGGGACCATCCCGGTCGTGCTGACCTCGACCGACGCCGGTTCCGGGGTGAAGACGGTGGAGTGGTCGCTGGACGGCGGCGCGTGGACGCCGTACACGACGCCGGTCGAGGTGACCGGCGACGGGCAGCACGAGCTGCTGTTCCGCGCCACCGACAAGGCGGGCAACGCCGAGACGCTCAAGTCGGCGGTGCTGCGGATCGACGGCACCAGACCGACGCTGCTGGTCTCCGGGATCGCCGACGGCCAGCTCTACGGGGACAGCCAGGACGTCCGGGTGTCCTGGCAGGCCGTCGACCCCACCTCGGGCATCGCGACCGTGGTGGGCCGGTTGAACGGCCAGGCGTACGCCAGCGGCACCCTGCAGGCCATGTACGAGCTGCCGCTCGGCCTGCACGAGCTGACCGTGACCGCGACCGACAAGGCGGGCAACACGACGACCTCGACGGTCCGGTTCTTCGTCACCACCTCGTTCCGGGACATGCAGAACCTGTTGGACCGGTTCAAGGCGACGGGGCGGCTCTCGGCCAAGGCGCACAAGCAGTTGACGGCGAAGCTCGACGCGGCCCGTAAGGCCGAGGCTGCCGGCAACGACAACAAGGCGATCAAGCAGCTGACCGACTTCCGGACGCTCGCCGCCAACGCCACGCTGGTGGGCGAGGCGGAGATCCGGGACGTCCTGATCCGGGACGCCGACGCCATGATCGTCCGGCTCGGCGGCACGGCCAGCAAGGCCGGAGTCAAGGCGAACGACGGCGAGCCGGTCAAGGGCACCGGACGGCTCGGTGGCGACGCCACCCGGCTCGCCCCCGGTCGCCAGCTCTGATCCGACCGACTGATCGACTCGGTATCCCGGAAGTCGGGGTGTCCCGGACCACAGGACACCCCGACTTCAGGGAACGCGGGGTGGATCAGGATCCCGCGCCACCCACGCCGGGAATCAGAGGACGGCGCGCAGGGCGGCCAGGTCCTCGTCGGTGGGCTCCCAGGTGCCGGCGGCGGCGTTGGCGTACACCTGCTCGGGCGTGGTGGCGCCGGCGATCACCGAGGTCACCGCCGGCTGGGCGGCCAGCCCGCCGATCGCCACCTGGAGCATGGTCAGCCCCCGCTCGGCCGCGTACGCCTCGATCGCCTCGATGGTGTCCCAGTCGGCGGCGGCGAGTCGCTCCGCGTACCGGCCACCGCCGGAGAGCCGGCTGCCGGCCGGCGGCTGCCCCGCACGCTTGTACTTGCCGGTGAGCAGGCCGTTGGCGAGCGGGAAGAACGGCAGCATGCCAAGACCGAACCGCTCGCAGGCCGGAATCACCTCGGCCTCCACGGACCGCTCCACCAGGCTGTAGTGGTTCTGCGCGCTGATGAAGCGGGCCCGGCCGTTGGACGAGGCGACCCAGTCCGCGTCGGCGATCTGCCAGCCGGCGAAGTTGGAGTTGCCCAGGTAGCGCACCTTGCCGTCCCGGACCAGGTCGTCCAGGGCTGCGAGGGTCTCGTCGATCGGCGTGCCCGGGTCGGGCTCGTGCATCTGGTACAGGTCGATGTGGTCGGTGTCGAGCCGGCGCAGCGACGCCTCCACCGCGCGGGCGATGTAGCGCCGCGACCCCCGGGCACCGAAGTCCGGCCGGTTGAGGCCGTTCATGTCCATGCCGAACTTGGTGGCCACCACCACGTCGTCCCGGCGTCCCTTGAGCGCCTGCCCGAGCAGCTCCTCGGAGCTGCCCTGCGGCTCGCCGTAGATGTCAGCGGTGTCGAACAGGGTGATCCCGGCGTCCAGGGCGGCGTCCACCACCGCTCGGGTGCCGTCGAGGTCGAGCTTACGGCCGAAGTTGTTGCAGCCGATGCCGACCACGGACACCACGAGCCCGGAGTCGCCCAGCCGGCGATAGGTCATCTCAGTCACGAGATCCACCCTATGCCCAGCGAAGGAAGGGCCCCTTGTTAACGCCTGGCGTTAACAAGGGGCCCTTCCTTCGCCTCAGCCCACATCCCAGACCGGCTCCGGGGTCTCCACCACCTCGCTGTCGCCACCGAACAGCACGAACCGGTCGAAGGATCGCGTGAACCAGCGGTCGTGGGTGACCGCGATCACCGTTCCCTCGAACGCGTTCAGGCCCGCCTCCAACGCCTCCGCGCTGGCCAGGTCGAGGTTGTCGGTGGGCTCGTCCAGCAGCAGCAGGGTCGCCCCGGACAGCTCCAGCAACAGCACCAGGAACCGGGCCTGCTGCCCGCCGGAGAGGGTGCCGAAGCGCTGGTCACCCTGCCCGGCCAGCTCGTAGCGGCTGAGCACCCCCATCGCCGCGTGCCGATCCATGCCGGTCCGGTGCTCGTCGCCCCGCCAGAGGATCTCGACCAGCGTCTTCGACATCAACTCCGGCCGGTCGTGGGTCTGGGAGAAGTGCCCCGGGCGCACGCGGGCGCCGAGCCGGGCCGTGCCGTCGTGCGCCACCGGGGCGAGCGCGGACGCCCCGTCGACCGGCCCGTTGGCCGGGTCGGGGTCGCTGCCACCCCGAGCCAGCAGCCGCAGGAAGTGCGACTTGCCGGTGCCGTTGGCACCGAGCACCGCCAAGCGGTCGCCGTACCAGATCTCCAGGTCGAAGGGGTAGGTCAGGCCGTCCAATTCCAGCTGCTCGCAGATGACCGCGCGCTTGCCGGTCCGCCCGCCGGTCAGCCGCATCCGGATGTCCTGGTCCTTCGGCGGTACGGGCGGCGGCCCGGCCTCGTCGAACTTGCGCAGCCGGGTCTGCGCGGCCTGGTACCGCGAGGCGAGCCCGTCGTTGTACGCCGCCTTCTGCTTGTACATCAGCATCAGCTCGCGCAGCTTCTGGTGCTCCTCGTCCCAGCGCCGGCGCAGCTCGTCGAGGCGGGCGTGCCGGGCCACCCGCGCGGAGTGCCAGCTGGCGAAGCCGCCCGGGTGCACCCAGGCGCTGCCGCCCTCCACGGCGACCACCCGGTCGGCGGTCTGGGCCAGCAGCTCGCGGTCGTGCGAGACGTAGAGCACGGATTTGGTCGACTCGCGCAGCCGCGCCTCCAGCCAGCGCTTGCCGGGCACGTCGAGGAAGTTGTCCGGCTCGTCGAGCAGCAGCACCTCGTCCGGGCCGCGCAGCAGCAGCTCCAGCGCGAACCGCTTCTGCTGCCCACCGGAGAGGGTGCGGACCGGTCGGTCCCGGACGGCGTCCCAGGGCTGGTCGAGCACGATGGTGGCGACGGTGTCGAAGAGCACCTCGGCGTCGTACCCGCCGGACTCGCCCCAGGCGCCCAGCGCGTCTGCGTACGCCAGCTGCGCCTTGCCGGCCGCGGTGCTGTACTTGCCGCGGACCTCGGCCGCCCGCATGGCCGTCTCGGTCTCGCCGAGCCGGCGGCCGGCCTCGCGCAGGGGCGGTGGGGCGAGCGACAGCGCCAGGTCAGCGAGTGTCGACTCGTCACCGATCATGCCGATGAACTGGCGCATCACGCCCAGCCCGCCGGCCCGCGCGACGGCGCCGGTACGCACCGGCAGGTCACCGGCGACCATCCGCAGCAGCGTCGTCTTACCCGCGCCGTTCGGCCCGACCAGAGCGACCTTGCCGCCCTCCCCGACCCGGAACGACACGTCGGCGAAGAGTTCCCGACCGTCGGGCAGGATGTGCCCGACCGCTGCCACGTCCACGTATCCCACGCCGGGATCCTGCCCCAGCAGGGGCCGGGCGGTACATCCAATTACCGGGTGACCCGCAGCACCCGGAAGCCCTTCTGGCTGGCGTGCCGCTCGACCTGCCAGTCCTGGTCGGTGAGCCAGCGGTGCAGCGAGTCGCCACCGAGGTGCCGGGCGACCACCAGCCAGCCGACGCCGTCCGGGGCGAGCCGGGGCAGCCAGCGCAGCAGCAGGTCGTGCAACCCGTCCTTGCCGATCCGGATGGGCGGGTTGGACCAGAGCTGGGCGAAGCGGATCTCCGCCGGCACGTCGTCCGGCGCGCTGACCCGGACCCGGTCGCCGGCGCCGACCCGGGCCGCGTTGGCCGCGGTCAGCTCGCGGGCGCGGGCGTTGACGTCGACTGCCCAGACGGTGCTCGCGGGCGCAAGGTCGGCCAGCACGCAGGTGATCGGCCCGAACCCGCAGCCGAGGTCGAGCAGGTCGCCGGTGGTGGCGGTGGTGGGCAGCTCGGCCTTGCGCAGAAGCACCGCGGTGCCCGGGTCGAGACGGCTGGCGGAGAAGACCCCGCCGGCCGAGGCGAGCCGGTAGTCGCGGTCGGCGACGGAGAACTCGACCTCGCGCGGCGGGGCGTCGCTGGCGGGCTGAGGGGTGAAGTAGTGGTCGCCGGTCACGCCGCCAATTCTCGCATCGGTCGCGGCACGCCCCGACACGGCCCACACCTGCATTTCCCATTATTACCCCCTAAAGGGACAACGCCTCCTAGTCTGGGCGACATGGTGTATCGGTACGAGTCCGATGAGGACGCTTTCGTGGAGTACCCGGATGACGGGTCCGACCTGTCCGTGGCCGGCGCTGGTCCGCCTCCGCCCGCCGGGCCCTCTCCGTCGCGTTTCCCCACCCCGTCGCTGCGCCGGACGAACCAGATCGCGCTGCCGTCGTCCGCTCCGCCGCCGACCCGTGCCGACAGCCCGCCCGCCCCGCCACGCGAGCAGGTCTACACCTCGGCGGAGCCGATCGAGCCGACCTCCCGGCGCGGCGGCGGCCGGCTCTGGCAGGTGCTGGTCGGTGGCGCGGCCGTCCTGGTCCTCCTCGCGCTCTGCGGCCTGGGCGCCGCCGCGCTGCTGGTGGACCGCAACCCGCAGCCGGAGACCACCCCGACGTACCAGCCGAACGCCGCCGCGTCCGACCCCGCCGAAGAGCGGCAGGACCTCGACTCCCGGGACACCGACCAGGCCCCGCTCACCGCCAAGGAACTCTTCCCCGGCAAGGAGCTGAAGGTCACCGACGGCCAGCCGGGCTACCAGGTGGTCCGGACACACTCGAGCGGCAGTTGCGCCGTCGCCGCCACCGGCGAGGTGGCCGACCTGCTGGTCCGACTCGGCTGCAACCAGGTGGTACGGGCCACCCTGCGGGCTCCCGGCGGCAACCACCTGGTCACCACCGGACTGTTCAACCTGACCGACAAGGTGAGCGCGGAACGGGCCCGGGACCGGATCCGGCAACTGCTCGACGAGCGGCAGGGCCGGTTCCGGGGCATGGTCGGCAAGGAAGGCGACGGCACCGAGGTGGTGGCGACAGCCCCCGCCCGGGTCGGCTGGCAGGTCCGCGGCCACTACCTGGCGTACGCGCTGGTGGTCCGCACGGACGGGGTGGCCGTCAAGTCCGGTGACACCACGATCCGGGAGATCCTGTTCGACATGATCGAGCTGCACCTCAGCCGGGGCGTGCTGCAACGGCGGGCCGATGGCGGCACGGCGGGACAACCGACGCCGGGGCCGACCGAGAGCGGCGGCACCCAGAGCGGCACCACCGGCGACGACGAACTACCGGGCGACTGACCGCACCCCGCCGTCGACGGTCACCGTGACCGGCCAGTCCGCTCAGCCCTCGACGGGCACCCGCAGCCGGCGGGTGAGGTCGGCGCGGCGGGCGTACTCGGTCGGATCGGCCGGGTACCCCACCTCGACCAGGGTCAGCCCGTGCGCCGGGGCCACGGTCACCTCGCTGGACCGCTCCCGGCGGGTCAGCAGGGTGCCCGGCCACTCCACCGGGCGGCGGCCGTCCCCGGCCACCAGCATCGCCCCCACCAGGCTGCGCACCATCGCCTGGCAGAACGCGTCCGCCTGCACGGTGGCGACCAGGATGCCGTCCGGGTCGCGACGCCAGTCCAGCCGAGTCACCTCGCGCAGCGTCGTCGCGTTCTCCTTACGCCGGCAGTACGCGGCGAAGTCGTGCTCCCCGACCAGGCCGGCCGCCGCGGCGTTCAGCGCCGCCAGATCCAGGGGCCGCGGCCAGGCCAGCACCTCGTGCCGGCGCAGCGGCTCCGCGCCGTACCGGGCGTCGGTGACCCGGTACTCGTAGCGTCGGAAGGTGGCCGAGAACCGGGCGTCGAAGTCGGCCGGCACCTCGGTCATCTCCCGCACCCGGACGTCGGTGGGCAGCAGCCGGGCCAGCCGTCGCAGCAGCCGACCCTCGTGCTGCCGCCACACCTCGGCGCGCAGGTCGAGGTGGCAGACCTGACCGGTGGCGTGGACCCCCGCGTCGGTCCGCCCGGCCACGGTCAACCCGGTGGCCGTGCCGGCGCCGAGGACCAGGTCCAGGGTTTCGACGAGCACCCCGGCGACGGTGCGCCGGGTCGGTTGGGCGGCCCAGCCGGAGAAGCCGGTGCCGTCGTACGAGACATCCAGCCGCAGCCGGATCCGCTCGTCCACCTCGTACCTCCTGTTACGGGTCGGGCCCGGCACCCCGATGGGGTGCCGGGCCCGAACGATGCCCGAGATCAGGCCTTGTTCTCCTCGGTGGCGAGGTCGCTGTCCTCGCGCGCCTCGGCGGTGTCGCCGGACGCCGAGACCGGCGGCTCCGCGTCCTGGTCGGAGTTCTCCGACCGCGGGGCCTCCTCCGCCGGGGCGAGCGCCTCGACCTTGTCCTGCTGCGCGGCCTTGCGGGCGGCGGTCTTCTTGTTCGCCTTCGGCTCGGCGACCTGAAGCTCCTCCACCAGCTCGATGACCACCATCGGCGCGTTGTCACCCTTGCGCGGACCGGTCTTCACGATCCGGGTGTAGCCGCCGGGGCGGTTGGCGTACCGGGGCGCGATCTGGTCGAACAGGGCGTAGACGACGTCCTTGTCCTTGACGACGCCCAGCACCCGCCGCCGCGCGGCCAGGTCACCGCGCTTGGCCTTGGTGATGAGCTGCTCGGCCAGCGGACGCAGCCGCCGGGCCTTCGTCTCGGTGGTCTTGATCTTGCCGTGCTGGAACAGCGCGGTGGCCAGGTTGGCCAGCATCAGCCGCTCGTGCGCGGGGCTGCCGCCGAGGCGGGGGCCCTTGGTGGGCGTGGGCATGCTTGGTGCTCCTCAGTTGTGGCGGCAGCGCGGACTAGAGCTGCTCGGTCTCGCGGTAGTCCTCGGTGTCGTAGTCGGCCTCGCCGAAGGTGTCCACGACGTGCGCCGGGTCGAAGTTCGGGGCCGAATCCTTCAGCCCCAGACCCATCCCGGCGAGCTTCATCTTGACCTCGTCGATCGACTTCTGACCGAAGTTGCGGATGTCGAGGAGGTCGGCCTCGGTACGCCCGATGAGCTCACCAACGGTGTTGATGCCCTCGCGCTTGAGGCAGTTGTAGGAGCGGACGGTGAGGTCCAGCTCCTCGATCGGCAGGGCGAGGTCCGCCGCCAGCTGGGCGTCCTGCGGGGACGGCCCGATGTCGATACCCTCGGCGGTCTCGTCCAGCTCCCGGGCCAGACCGAACAGCTCCACCAGCGTCGAACCGGCGGAGGCCAGCGCGGTACGCGGGCCCATCGACGGCTTGGTCTCGACGTCGATGATCAGCCGGTCGAAGTCGGTGCGCTGCTCGACGCGGGTCGCCTCGACGCGGTAGGTCACCTTCAGCACCGGCGAGTAGATCGAGTCGACCGGGATACGGCCGATCTCGGCGCCGGACTGCTTGTTCTGCGCCGCCGTCACGTAGCCCCGGCCCCGCTCGACGGTCAGCTCCATGTCGAGCCGGCCCTTGCCGTTGAGGGTGGCGAGCTTCAGATCCGGGTTGTGCACCGAGACGCCGGCCGGGGGCTGGATGTCACCCGCGGTCACGTCGCCCGGGCCCTGCTTGCGCAGGTACATGCTGACCGGCTCGTCGTGCTCGGAGCTGACGCACAGCTCCTTGATGTTCATGACGAGCTCGACCACGTCCTCCTTGACACCGGGGATGGTGGTGAACTCGTGCAGCACGCCGTCGATCTTGATCGAGGTGACCGCCGCACCCGGGATCGACGACAGCAGCGTGCGCCGCAGCGAGTTGCCCAGGGTGTAGCCGAAGCCCGGCTCCAGCGGCTCGATGGCGAACCGCGACCGGGTCTCGTTGATCGACTCCTCGGAGAGGGAGGGTCGCTGGCTGATGAGCATGTTTTCTCTTCTCTTCCGGGACGCCCGCTATTTGACGCCCACGACACAAACTGTTCCGGTGGCCCGCCCTGGAGGGCGGGCCACCGCAACGAGCTCCGACTACTTGGAGTAGAGCTCGACGATCAGCTGCTCCTGGACCTGCGTGTCGATGACCTGCCGGGCCGGGAGGGAGTGCACCAGGATCTTCATCTGGCTGGGAATGGCCTCGAGCCACGCCGGCACGGCCCGCGAACCGGCCTGAGCCTGCGCCACGATGAACGGGGTGAGCTCCTTGCTCTTGCCCCGAACCTCGATGATGTCGTGCTCCTTGACGCGGTACGACGGGATGTCGACCTTCTTGCCGTTCACCGTGAAGTGACCGTGCTTGACCAGCTGGCGGGCCATGTCCCGCGAGTGGGCGTAGCCGGCCCGGTAAACGACGTTGTCAAGCCGCGACTCGAGGATCTGCAGGAGGACCTCACCGGTCTTGGCCTGCTTGCCAACGGCTTCCTCGTAGTAACCGCGGAACTGCTTCTCCAGCACGCCGTAGACACGGCGGGCCTTCTGCTTCTCACGGAGCTGGAGCAGGTACTCCGTCTCCTTGGTGCGGCCGCGGCCGTGCTGCCCGGGCGGGAACGGCCGGGACTCGAACGGGCACTTCGGACCATCGCACTTGCTGCCCTTGAGGAACAGCTTCATCTTCTCCCGCCGGCAACGGCGGCAGTCAGCACCGGTGTAACGAGCCATCTCTCTCTACCTCTCAGACCCGGCGACGCTTCGGCGGACGGCATCCGTTGTGCGGCTGCGGGGTGACGTCGGAGATCTGCCCGACCTCGAGGCCCACGGCCTGCAGCGAACGGATGGCGGTCTCCCGGCCGGAGCCGGGGCCCTTGACGAACACGTCGACCTTGCGCATGCCGTGCTCCATGGCCCGACGCGCGGCGGCCTCGGCGGCCAGCTGCGCGGCGAACGGAGTCGACTTGCGGGAGCCCTTGAAGCCAACCTGGCCCGCGGAGGCCCAGGAGATGACCGCACCGGTCGGGTCCGTGATGGACACGATGGTGTTGTTGAAGGTGCTCTTGATGTGCGCCTGCCCGTGGGCGACGTTCTTGCGTTCCTTGCGCCGGACCTTCTTTACAGCGGCTCCGGCACGAGCCTTCGGTGGCATAAGTCTGTGCGCTCCTAGTTGACTTTCCGGACTGGGTTGCGGCCTGGCCCACCTCGGCGGCGGCCGACCCCGTCATCCGGTTAAGAACTACTTCTTGCCGGGCTTCTTCTTGCCGGCGACGGTCCGCTTCGGGCCCTTGCGGGTCCGCGCGTTGGTCTTGGTCCGCTGGCCACGCACGGGCAGGCCCCGGCGGTGCCGGATGCCGGCGTAGCAGCCGATCTCAACCTTGCGGCGGATGTCAGCGGCGACCTCGCGGCGCAGGTCGCCTTCAACCTTGTAGTTGCCCTCGATGTGGTCGCGGAGCTGCACGAGCTCCTCGTCCGTGAGGTCCCGAGCGCGCTTGTCCGGCGAGATGCCGGTGGCGGCGAGTGTCTCCAGGGCGCGAGTGCGACCGACCCCGAAGATGTAGGTGAGCGCGATCTCCATCCGCTTCTCGCGGGGGAGATCCACGCCGACTAGACGTGCCATGTGCGGGCGTACTCCTCATGATGTGTGGCGGAGGTGTGGACCCGTCCCACCCCGCTACCGGCCGTCCCGACTTTCCGACGCTGTCAGCGTCGGCGACCGGGATCGGTCGCTGCCCAAGCGGGCCCCGGCCTCCGACCGGGGGTCAGCCACGCAGGAGTACGTCTCGCGTACCGCTCGTGGCTGGGACGAGCATGTGTGTTGTGTGTCGCTGGGGATCTACCTGGGCCAACGCCACCCGGCCGCTTCCGGCCGGATGGGCTGAATCAGCCCTGGCGCTGCTTGTGGCGCGGGTCGGTGCAGATGACCATGACCCGGCCGTGCCGGCGGATCACCCGGCACTTGTTGCAGATCCTCTTGACGCTCGGCTTGACCTTCACGGTTGCCTTACTTCCCATCTGGCCCGGGGACGCGCGCAGCGCGAGACCGGACGTCGAAGACGGACACGGGACTTCCCGGCCGCCGTCAGGACTACTTGTAGCGGTAGACGATGCGCCCGCGGGTCAGGTCGTACGGCGAGAGTTCGACGACGACCCGGTCCTCCGGCAGGATGCGGATGTAGTGCTGCCGCATCTTGCCGCTGATGTGAGCCAGCACCTTGTGGCCGTTCGCGAGCTCCACCCGGAACATGGCGTTCGGCAGGGGCTCGATGACCCGACCCTCGATCTCAATGGCTCCGTCTTTTTTCGGCATGTCCTCCGCTGTCCTGACGTCGATTGCTCCGGGCGGCCCACAACGTCTTACACGGGTGTCTGACCAAGATCAGAAAGCCCGCGCCAGCCGCGGCTCCAGCACCCACCGAAGCGCAGGGTGGGCATGCCGGAGTGGACGCTGTGCGCCGATCAGAAAGTGTACGCCGGCCTGCGGGCGGTCGCCAAACCGGCCACCCACCGCGCCGCCGGGTCGAGCGGCGCTCCCCCGTCCGGGACCCCGATGATCTCCGTCCGAGCAACGCCGGGGCGTCGCGCCGGATCGGCTCCGCCCCCTGCCCGCGGGTCAGCCGGCCGGTCGGGGGTCGTCCCGTTCGTCCCGTGCACCGGCGCGCAACTCCCGCCGCCGCCTCCGCTTCGCGCGCCTGCGCTCCCGCACGATCGCCTGGCGCCGGGGCTCTCCCCCGGCCAGCCCGGTGACCGTGCGGATCACCAGCACCGCGCCCCACGGCCCGGCCACCCAGGCCGGCCAGAAGTAGAGCAGGTCGCGGCTGAGCAGCGAGGTCACCGCCCAGATGGTCACCACGATGGCGACCACCTTCAGATACGGAAACCACACCTCGGCCAACCAGCGAGCGGCGACGCCCCGGTCCCCGGCCGGGGCGGGCGAGGGCTCCGCACCGCCCTCCAGCGGCCCGGCAGCCGGTGCGGTGACCGGCGCCAGCGTCGAGCGCTCCGGCGGCGCCACCGGCGGCAGATCGGTGAGCAGGGCGTTCAGTTCGGCGTACGTGCGGGCGGCGTAGGCCCGCTGCAACCGCTCGTCGTACTCGTGCAGGTCCAGTCGGCCCTCACCGAGGGCCACCCGCAACCGTTCGGCCACCGCCTCACGATCCGCGTCCGCCGCTCGCATCCCGTCCCGCCCGTCCATGCCGGCAAGCATGCCACCGTCACGCCAACGGCGTCCCACCCGGCCGACCCCCTTGATCCACCCGGGTCGGCCCATGGAGGGGCTGCGGCGCCCCAGGGGGTCAGGACGCGGTCGAGGCCGCCGACTGCCGCGCGGTGACCAGGTCGCCCAGTCGGGCACGGCCGCCATCGAACGCGGTGAGCACCCAGACTCCGTCCGGCAGCAACGCCATCGAGTGCTCGACGTGCGCCGCCACCGAGCTGTCCCGGGTGACCACCGTCCACCCGTCGGCCAGCTCGACCGTACGCGGCGACGCCATGGTGATCATCGGCTCGATGGCCAGCGCCATGCCCGGGACCAGCCGCGGGCCCTTGCCCGGCCGGCCGTGGTTGAGCACGTGCGGGTCCTGGTGCATCTCCGTGCCGATACCGTGCCCGCCGTAGCCGTCGACGATGCCGTACCGGCCACCCTTGCGGACCGCGGTCTCGACCGCGTGCGAGATGTCGGTGAGCCGCCCCTTGCCGCTGGCTGCCCCGCGTGCGGCGGCCGCGATGCCGGCCCACATCGCGTCCTCGGCCACGTCGGCCATCTTGAGCAGCGCCGGGTCGACGTCACCGACGCCGACGGTGATCGCGGAGTCACCATGCCACCCGTTCAGCACCGCACCGCAGTCGATCGAGATCAGATCGCCGTCCCGCAGCACCTGCTTCGGCGAGGGGATGGCGTGCACGATCTGCTCGTTGACCGAGGAGCAGATCGACGCGGGGAAGCCGTGGTAACCCTTGAACGACGGGACGCCACCCGCCTCGCGGATCGTCGACTCGGCGATGGCATCCAGGTCGGCGGTGCTGACGCCGGGCGCCACGGCCTCGCGCATCCGGCGCAGCGCCTCGGCCACCACCAGCCCGGCGGCGCGCATCTTCTCGATCTGGTCAGGGGTCTTCAGCTGGATGTCCAGCTGGGGACGACGCATGGACCGATTACCTTTCGTTGCCGATCAGCGGGGCACGTCGCACGTACCCCGCTGATCGCACTCTATCCGCCGTGGCCCGGCCGGACCTCAGCCGCCGTACGACCGCAGCGCGTCTATGGCCCGGGTGGTGACGTCCTCCACCGGGCCGGTGGCGTCGATCCCGACGAGCTTGCCCTGGGCGCCGTAGTAGTCGACCAGTGGAGCGGTCTTCTCGCTGTATTCCCGCAGCCGCGTGGCGATGGTCTCCGGCTTGTCGTCGTCGCGCTGGAACAGCTCGGCGCCGCACCGGTCACAGATGCCGGGCCGGGTGGTGGCGTCGAACTCGACGTGCCAGATCTTGCCGCAGCCCCGGCAGGTCCGCCGGCCGGAGAGCCGCCGGATCACCTCGTCGTCGTCGACCACCAGCTCCAGGACCAGGTCCAGTGCGGTGCCCAGGTCGGCGAGGAGCTTGTCCAGCGCGGCGGCCTGCGGAGTGGTCCGCGGGAAGCCGTCGAGCAGGAACCCCTCGCTGGCGTCGGGCTCCGCCAGCCGGTCCCGGACCATGTTGATGGTGACCTCGTCCGGAACCAGCTCGCCAGCGTCCATGTAACGCTTCGCCTCGACACCGAGCGGCGTGCCCTGGGTGACGTTCGACCGGAAGATGTCCCCGGTCGAGATCTTGGGCACCGACAGGTGCGCGGCCACGAACTCGGCCTGCGTGCCCTTGCCCGCGCCCGGCGGGCCAACCAGAACGAGTCTCATCTACCGCAGGAACCCTTCGTAGTTCCGCTGCATGAGTTGGCTCTCGATCTGCTTCACGGTCTCCAGACCGACGCCGACCATGATGAGCACAGCGGTGCCGCCGAACGGGAAGTTCTGGTACTGCTGGTTGTCCAGCCAGATGAAGAAGAAGTTCGGCAGGATCGAGATCACGCCGAGGTAGAGCGCGCCCGGCAGGGTGATCCGGCTGAGGATGAAGTCCAGGTAGTCGGCCGTCGGCTTGCCCGGGCGGATGCCCGGCACGAACCCGCCGTACTTCTTCATGTTGTCCGCGACCTCGGTCGGGTTGAACGTGATCGAGACGTAGAAGTACGTGAAGAAGATGATCAGCAGGAAGTAGACCGCGATGTAGATCGGGCTGCTCGGGTTGACCAGGTTGTTCTGGATCCAGGCCTGGGTCTTGCCCGGGTCGGTCTGGTCGAAGAACTGCAGGGCCAGCTGCGGCAGGTAGAGCAGCGACGAGCCGAAGATGACCGGGATGACACCGGCCTGGTTGACCTTGAGCGGGATGTAGGTCGAGGTGCCGCCGTACATCCGCCGGCCGATCATCCGCTTGGCGTACTGCACCGGGATGCGGCGCTGCGCCTGCTCGATGAAGGTGACCGCGGTGATGACCACCAGGACCAGCGCGATGACCAGGGCGAACATGTCCCAGCCCTTGCTGGTCTTGATCTGCCAGCCCTCGCTGGGCAGCCGCGCGGCGATCGAGGTGAAGATCAGGACGGACATGCCGTTGCCGACGCCCCGGTCGGTGATCAGCTCACCGAGCCACATGACCATGCCGGTGCCGGCGGTCATGGTCATCACCAGGATGGCCAGGGTCAGCCAGTCCGGGATGCCGGTGCCGGTGGGGATGATCGGGAACTGGTCGCAGCGGTTCTGGAAGAGCTGGCCCGAGCGGGCCAGCGCCACGAACGCCGAGGCCTGCAGCACACCGAGACCCAGGGTCAGGTACCGCGTGTACTGGGTGATCTTCGCCTGGCCGGCCTGGCCCTCCTTGCGGAGCTGCTCCAGACGCGGAATCACGACGGTCAGCAGCTGCAGGATGATCGACGCGGTGATGTAGGGCATGATGCCCAGCGCGAAGACCGAGAGCTGTAGCAGCGCTCCGCCGGAGAAGAGGTTGAGAAGGTTCACCACCCCGGTGGTGTCACCCTGGATGGTGTCGAGGCACTTCTGCACGTTGCCGTACGAGACGCCCGGGCTGGGCAGCGTTGCACCCAGCCGGTAGACCGCGATGATGCCTACTGTGAACAGCAGCTTCTTGCGCAGGTCAGGCGTACGGAACGCACTGAGAAAGGCGGACAGCAACTTCTTCCTCCTGCGCGAGGCGGGCCGCCGGTGATCCCTGGCGGGTCGGGGTGGATCCCGGGCGAGCGCCCGGAATCCATGGCTGGGATGGGACTCTAACAGCCCCATCCCGGTCCGGGCAGATGTGCCCGGCTACATAAACCGATTCCGATATTACCGGGCGCATACGCCCCAGGCAGACCATGGCGCCCGCCAGTTGGTCACAACTGGACGGGCGCCATGGGTCGTACGCCTTACAGCTCGGTGACGGAGCCACCGGCGGCGGCGATCTTCTCCTTGGCCGACGCACTGAACGCGTGCGCCGACACCTGGAGCGCCACTCCGCCGAGGTCGCCGGTGCCGAGGACCTTGACCGGGTGACCCTTGCGGACCGCGCCGGACTCGACCAGCTCCAGCGGGCCGACCTGGCCGCCGTTCGGGAACAGCTCGGCGAGCCGGTCCAGGTTGACCACCTGGAAGACCACCTTGAACTTGTTCTTGAAGCCCTTCATCTTCGGCAGGCGCATGTGGATGGGCATCTGCCCACCCTCGAACGCCGCCGAGATGTTCTTGCGGGCCTTGGAGCCCTTGGTACCGCGACCAGCGGTCTTGCCCTTGGAACCCTCACCGCGACCCACACGGGTCTTCGCGGTCTTGGAACCGGGCGCCGGGCGCAGGTGGTGCACCTTGATCGTCATTACTCGACCTCCTCGACCTTCACGAGGTGGTTCACAGTGAAGATCATGCCGCGGATCTCGGGCCGGTCCTCCTTGACCACCACGTCGTTGATCCGCTTGAGGCCGAGCGAACGCAGCGAGTCACGCTGGTTCTGCTTGGTCCCGATGCCGGATCGGAGCTGGGTGACCTTCAGACGTGCCATCAGTGCGCCACCCCCGCACGCGACGCCAGCATGGCGGCCGGCGCGACGTCCTCCACCGGCAGGCCACGACGTGCCGCGACCTGCTCGGGGGACTCAAGCCCCTTCAGGGCCGCCACGGTGGCGTGCACGATGTTGATCGGGTTCGACGAGCCGAGGCTCTTCGAGAGCACGTCGTGGATACCGGCGCACTCCAGCACGGCGCGCACCGGACCACCGGCGATGACACCCGTACCGGCCGAGGCCGGCTTGAGCAGCACCACACCAGCGGCGTCCTCACCCGTCACCGGGTGCGGGATCGACTTGCCGATCCGCGGGACCTTGAAGAAGTGCTTCTTGGCCTCCTCGACACCCTTGGCGATCGCCGCGGGCACCTCCTTGGCCTTTCCGTAGCCCACGCCGACCGTGCCGTCGCCGTCACCAACGATCACCAGGGCGGTGAAGCTGAAGCGACGACCACCCTTCACGACCTTGGCGACGCGGTTGATCGCGACGACCCGCTCGAGGTGCGGGGTCTTCTCGACGGGCGCGTTTCCGCGGCCGCCCTCACGGCGGTTGTCGCGGCGACCACCCTCGTTGCCACCGGACCCGCCGCCACGGCGCTGTTGACCTGGCATCAGCAGCCTTCCTTATCTCTCGTGACGGGGTTGTTAGAACTCGAGCCCGGCTTCGCGGGCAGCGTCGGCAAGCGCGGCGACTCGCCCCGCGTACCGGTTGCCACCGCGGTCGAAGACGACCTTGGAGACGCCGGCGGCCTTGGCCCGCTCGGCGAGCAGCGCGCCCACCTTGCCGGCGAGGGCGCTCTTGTCGCCCTCGGCACCGCGCAGCGAGGCGTCCAGGCTCGACGCCGACACCAGGGTGTGACCCTTGGTGTCGTCGACGATCTGGGCGACCATGTGCCGCAGCGAACGGGTGACGACCAGGCGCGGACGCTCGGCCGTACCGCTGACGTTCTTGCGGACGCGGAAGTGCCGACGCGCACGCCCAACGGCGCGCTTGGCGGCGACACCGCGGCGGCGCTTGAGCAGCGTGGCGCTCACTTCTTACCTGCCTTTCCGGCCTTGCGGCGGATGACCTCGCCCTGGTACTTGACACCCTTGCCCTTGTAGGGCTCCGGCGGGCGGATCTTCCGGATGTTGGCGGCGACCTCACCGACCTGCTGCTTGTCGATGCCGGCCACGTGGAACAGGGTCGGCCGCTCCACCGTGAAGGTGATGCCCGCCGGTGCGGGAACCAGCACCGGGTGCGAGAACCCGAGCGCGAACTCGAGGTCCGTGCCCTTGGCGGTGACCCGGTAACCGGTGCCGGCGATCTCCAGGCTCTTGCGGTAGCCCTCGGTCACGCCGACGATCATGTTGGCTACCAGCGTACGGCTCAGGCCGTGCAGTTCCTTGGCCTTGCGCTCGTCGTTGGGGCGGTTGACGCTCAGCTGCCCGTCCTCGGCCCGCTCGATCGTGATCGGCTCGGCGAGGGTGTGCTGGAGCTGGCCCTTCGGGCCCTTGACCTTGACGGTCTGCCCATCGATCGTGATGTCGACGCCGGCTGGTACCGGGATCGACTTACGTCCAATTCGCGACATTTCTACCTGTCTCCCGTTACCAGACGAAGGCGAGGACTTCCCCGCCAACACTCCGCTTGCGGGCCTGCCGGTCGGTGAGCAGCCCCTGGGACGTCGAAATGATCGCCACGCCCAGCCCACCGAGCACCCGGGGGAGCCCGTCCGACTTGGCGTACACCCGGAGACCGGGCTTGGACACGCGCTTGATGCCGGCCAGGCTCCGCTCGCGGTTCTGGCCGTACTTCAGCTCGACGACCAGTCGCTTGCCGACGGCACCCTCCTCGGGCTCCTCGACCGACCAGGTGGCGATGTAACCCTCGGCCTTCAGGACCTCGGCGATGTTCGCCTTGATCTTGGAGTAGGGCATCTTCACCTGATCGTGGTACGCCTGGTTGGCGTTACGCAGACGCGTGAGCATGTCTGCGATCGGGTCGGTCATCGTCATGGATTTCGTCAGCCTTTCTCGCCGGGGTTCCCGGGGCATCGGCCCCGGGCCTACGGCGAAGAGCAATACCTAATCGGTGCAGGAGTTCCCGGCCGACAGCCGGGACGCGGTCGCCCTTACCAGGAAGCCTTGGACACACCCGGCAGCTCACCGCGGTGGGCCATCTCCCGGAGGCACACCCGGCAGAGCCCGAACTTGCGGTAGACCGCCTTCGGGCGCCCGCACCGCTGGCACCGGGTGTACGCGCGAACCGAGAACTTCGGCTTCGCGGCCGCCTTGATGATCAGCGCCTTCTTGGCCATCTCAGTTCTCCTTGAACGGGAAGCCCAGGAGCTTGAGCAGCGCCCGGCCCTCGTCGTCGGTCGTGGCGGTGGTGACCACCGTGATGTCCATGCCCCGCTGGCGATCGATCCGGTCCTGGTCGATCTCGTGGAACACCGACTGCTCGGTCAGACCGAACGTGTAGTTGCCGTGCCCGTCGAGCTTGCGCCCGTCCAGACCGCGGAAGTCGCGGATACGCGGCAGCGCGATGGACAGCAGCCGGTCCAGGAACTCCCACATCCGGTCACCGCGAAGGGTCACCTTCGCGCCGATCGGCATGCCCTCGCGGAGCTTGAACTGCGCGATGGACTTGGTCGCCCGCCGCACCTGCGGCTTCTGGCCGGTGATCGTGGCGAGGTCGCGGACCGCGCCGTCGATCAGCTTGGCGTCGCGAGCAGCCTCGCCGACACCCATGTTGACGACGATCTTGACCAGCCGCGGCACCTGCATGGGGTTGCCGTAGCTGTGCTGCTCACGCAGCTGGGCCACGATCTCGTTGCGGTACCGCTCCTTGAGGCGCGGCATGGTCTTTTCGGTAGCCGTGGTCATCACAGGTCCTTACCGGTGCTACGCGCGATGCGGACCTTCTGGCCGTTGTCGTCGATCCGGTAACCGACGCGCGTCGGCTTGCCGTCGGAGTCCAGGACCTGCACGTTCGAGACGTGGATCGGGGCCTCCTGGGTGACGATGCCGCCGGTCTTGGCGCCACGCTGGGTGGTGCTGATGCGGGTGTGCTTCTTGACCCGGTTCACGCCCTCGACCAGGACCTTGTCCTGCCGCGGGTAGGCCGCAATGACCTTGCCCTTGGCACCCTTGTCCTTGCCGGCGATGACGACGACCGTGTCGCCCTTCTTGACCTTCACGGTCACAACACCTCCGGCGCGAGGGAAATAATCTTCATGAACCGCTTGTCCCGCAGCTCCCGGCCCACCGGGCCGAAGATGCGGGTACCGCGCGGGTCCCCGCCGTCCTTGATGATGACGGCGGCGTTCTCGTCGAAGCGGATGTATGAGCCGTCCGGCCGCCGCTTCTCCTTGGCCGTGCGGACGATGACCGCCTTGACGACGTCGCCCTTCTTCACACCGGCACCCGGGATCGCGTCCTTGACGGTGGCCACGATGACGTCGCCGATGCTCGCGTAGCGCCGACCGGAGCCACCGAGAACCCGGATGCACAGGATCTCCCGAGCACCCGTGTTGTCGGCGACGCGCAGTCGCGACTCCTGCTGAATCACGTCTATCTCCTATGTCTGCCGGTTCTCCGGCCGCCGAGGACGGCCGGAGCCTGGCGGAACCAACGCCCGACGCAACGCCGGGCGAGCTCGAGCCTTCGCTACTTGGCCTTTTCCAGGATCTCCACGATCCGCCAACGCTTGGTGGCGCTCAGCGGCCGGGTCTCCATGATCAGGACCCGGTCGCCGGTGCCGGCAGCGTTCTGCTCGTCGTGGACCTTCAGCTTGCTCGTCCGGCGCATGATCTTGCCGTACAGCGCGTGCCGAACCCGGTCCTCGACCTCGACCACGACGGTCTTGTCCATCTTGTCGCTCACCACGAGGCCCTCACGGACCTTGCGGCGAGCCCGCACGGTGGCGGTCGTGTTCTCGTCGGTCATGATGCAGTCACCTCAGTCGGCGCGGCCGAGAGCCCCAGCTCACGCTCACGCATGATCGTGTAGATCCGGGCGATCTCCCGACGGATGACCTGCAGCCGCCGGTTGTTGTCCAGCTGCCCGGTTGCGGCCTGCACGCGGAGGTTGAACAGCTCCGCCTTGGCCTCCCGCAGCTTCGTGACCAGCTCCTCTTCGGAGAGCTCACGCAGCTCGGTCGCCTTAACGCCCGCTGCCATCAGGATTCACCCACTTCGCGCGTAACAATGCGGCACTTCATCGGGAGCTTGTGGATCGCGCGACGCATGGCCTCTCGCGCGATCTGCTCGTTGGGGAAGGACATCTCGAAGAGAACCCGCCCCGGCTTGACGTTGGCGACCCACCACTCGGGCGAGCCCTTACCGGAACCCATCCGGGTCTCGGCAGGCTTCTTGGTGAGGGCCTGGTCCGGGAAGATCGTGATCCAGACCTTGCCACCACGCTTGATGTGACGGGTCATCGCGATACGCGCCGACTCGATCTGGCGGTTGGTCACGTACGCCGGCTCGAGAGCCTGGATCCCGAACTCGCCGAACACCACCCGGTTACCACCCTTGGACGCGCCACTGCGGTCCGGGTGGTGCGGCTTGCGGAAGCCCTTCGGGGGCTTGCGCGGCATCAGCATCTGTCAGCCCTCCTGCTGCGTTTCTGCCGGAGCAGCCGCGGCGGCGACAGCTGCGCTGTCCACCGGCTCGCCGCTCGGCGTCTCGGCCTGCTGCGCGATGGTGGTCGCAGCAGCACGGCCAGCCTCGGTGCCACCAGCCGTCGTGCCGGACGAACCCGACCGGCCACGGCGCGGACGCTCGGGACGGTCGCCGCGCTCACCACGACGCGGGCGGGACGGACCGGCCTCGGCCGGAGCCTCCCGGCCCGGGACGGCGTCGCCCTTGTAGATCCAGACCTTCACACCGATCCGACCGAACGTGGTACGGGCCTCGAAGAAGCCGTACTCGATGTTGGCCCGCAGCGTGTGCAGCGGAACCCGGCCCTCACGGTAGAACTCGGTCCGGCTCATCTCGGCGCCGCCGAGGCGACCCGAGACCTGAACACGGATGCCCTTGCAGACCGGGTTCTTCATCGCCGACTGCATGGCCTTGCGCATCGCCCGACGGAAGCTGACCCGGCTGGACAGCTGCTCGGCCACGCCCTGCGCGACGAGCTGAGCGTCCGACTCGGGGTTCTTCACCTCGATGATGTTCAGCTGCACCTGCTTGCCGGTGAGCTTCTCGAGCTCGCCGCGGATCCGGTCGGCCTCCGCACCCTTACGGCCGATGACGATGCCCGGCCGGGCGGTGTGGATGTCGACCCGGACCCGGTCGCGGGTGCGCTCGATGTCGACCTTGGAGATGCCGGCGCGCTCGAGGCCCTTGGACATCATCCGGCGGATCTTGACATCCTCGCCGATGTAGTCCTTGTAGAGCTTGTCCGCGAACCAGCGGGACTTCCAGTCGGTCGAGATGCCGAGCCGGAACCCAGTGGGGTGAACCTTCTGACCCATTACTCGGCGTCCTCCGTCTTGCTCTGCGCTTCGGCCGGTGCGGCCTCCGTGGCCGGGGCGGCCTTCTTCGCCGCGGCCTTCCTCGGCGCTGCCGGCGCGACCGCTTCGACCGCCACGGTGATGTGGCAGGTGCGCTTGCGGATCCGGTACGCCCGGCCCTGCGCCCGCGGCTGGAACCGCTTCATCGTCGGGCCCTCGTCCACGAACGCCTCGCTCACGAGCAGCGCGTCGGGGTCCAGCCGCTCGTTGTTCTCCGCGTTGGCGATCGCGCTAGCGAGCACCTTGTACACCTGCTCGCTCGCAGCCTGCGGCGCGAACTGCAGCACCGTGAGAGCCTCCTTCGCGGGCAGGCCGCGGACGAGGTTGACCACCCGGCGCGCCTTCATCGGCGAGATGCGCACGTGCCGCGCAACCGCCCGCGCGCCCGGAAGCACCGGAGCGTCGCCCTTTCCTGGCATCGCTGTAACCCCTTGTTCCCTCTATCCGTATGCCCGCGGCGTCAGCGCCGACGGCTCTTCCGGTCGTCCTTCTCGTGACCCTTGAACGTGCGGGTCAGCGCGAACTCGCCGAGCTTGTGCCCGACCATCGCCTCGGTCACGAACACCGGGACGTGCTTGCGTCCGTCGTGCACCGCGATCGTGTGCCCGAGCATCTCCGGGATGATCGTCGAGCGCCGCGACCAGGTCTTGATCACGTTCTTGGAGCCCTTGTCGTTCTGAACTTCCACCTTCTTGAGCAGGTGGTCGTCTACGAACGGGCCCTTCTTCAGGCTGCGAGGCATGTCTTATCTCCCTCAGCCGCGCTTACGCGTGGCGTAGCGACGGCGGACGATCAGCCGGTCACTCGGCTGGCCCTTACGGCGGGTGCGGCCCTCGGGCTTACCCTGCGGGTTGACCGGGTGGCGACCACCGGAGGTCTTACCCTCACCACCACCGTGCGGGTGGTCGACCGGGTTCATGGCGACACCACGGACGGTCGGGCGCTTGCCCTTCCACCGCATCCGGCCGGCCTTGCCCCAGTTGATGTTCGACTGATCGGCGTTGCCGATCTCGCCGACGCTGGCGCGGCAACGCACGTCCACCCGCCGGATCTCGCCGGACGGCATACGCAGGGTCGCGTACGCGCCCTCACGGCCGAGCAGCTGGATGCCCACGCCGGCGGAACGGGCCAGCTTGGCCCCGCCACCCGGACGCAGCTCCACGTTGTGGATGGTGGTACCGACCGGGATGTTGCGCAGCGGCAGGTTGTTACCCGGCTTGATGTCGGCGCCCGGGCCGGACTCGACGCGGTCGCCCTGCTTCATGTCCTTCGGCGCGATGATGTACCGCTTCTCGCCGTCGGCGTAGTGCAGCAGCGCGATGCGCGCCGTGCGGTTCGGGTCGTACTCGATGTGAGCGACCTTCGCCGGCACGCCGTCCTTGTCGACCCGCTTGAAGTCGATCAGACGGTACTGGCGCTTGTGACCGCCACCGTGGTGCCGCGTGGTGATCCGGCCGTGGGCGTTACGCCCGCCCTTCTTCGGCAGCGGAGCCAGCAGCGACTTCTCCGGCGTGGACCGGGTGATCTCGGCGAAGTCGGCGACACTGGAACCACGTCGGCCCGGCGTCGTCGGCTTGTACTTACGGATAGCCATTGTCTACACCCCTCAGCTGACCGGGCCGCCGAAGGCCTCGATGCGGTCACCGTCAGCCAGCTTCACGATCGCCCGCTTGGTCGCCTTGCGCTGACCGAAGCCGGTCTTGGTGCGCTTGCGCTTACCCTGGCGGTTGAGCGTGTTGACCGTCAGGACGCGGACGTTGAAGATCTGCTGGATAGCGATCTTGATCTCGGTCTTGTTCGCGTCCGGGTGCACCAGGAAGGTGTACCAGTTCCGGTTCAGCTCGCTGTAGCTCTTCTCCGAGACGACCGGCGCCACGATGATGTCGCGCGGGTCGGCGATCGTGCTCACTTGCCACCCTCCTCGGTGGTCTCGGCGGGCACGCCCAGGAACTCGTCCAGGGCGTCCTTGGTGAAGACCACATCGTCGGCCACCAGCACGTCATACGTGTTGAGCTGGCCGGACTCGATCAGGTGCACCCGCGGCTCGTTGCGCAGCGACACCCAGTTCAGTTCGTCGGTGCTGCTCAGCACGACCAGGACCCGACGGGCCTCGGTGAGCTTGGTCAGCGTGGCAAGGGCCGCCTTGGTCGACGGCTTCTCGCCCGAGACGAACGCCTCGACGACATGCACCTGCCCGGCGCGGGCCCGGTCGGAGAGGGCACCCCGCAGCGCGGCGGCCTTCATCTTCTTCGGGGTCCGCTGGCTGTAGTCGCGCGGCACGGGACCGTGCACCACGCCACCGCCGGCGAACTGCGGCGCGCGGATCGAGCCCTGCCGGGCGCGACCGGTGCCCTTCTGCTTGTACGGCTTCTTGCCGCCACCGGCGACCTCGCCGCGGGTCTTGGTCTTGTGCGTGCCCTGTCGGGCCGCCGCGAGCTGGGCCACCACGACCTGGTGCATCAGCGCGACGTTGGCCTGCACGTCGAAGATGTCAGCCGGCAGCTCGACGGAGCCGCTGGTGCTGCCTTCGACGGTGCGCACGTCAACGGTGGTCACTTGGCCGCACCGCCCTTCTTCACCTTGCTCTTGGCCGCGGTACGGACCAGAACCAGCGCGCCCTTGGGACCAGGGATGGCACCCCGGACGAGCAGCAGGTTGTTCTCGGTGTCGACCGCCTGGACGGTGAGGTTCTGCACGGTGTAGCGAACGCCACCCATCCGGCCGGCCATCCGGGTGCCCTTGAAGACACGACCCGGAGTGGCGCAGGCGCCGATGGAGCCGGGCGAGCGGTGCTTCCGCTCGACACCGTGACCGGCACCCAGGCCGTGGAAGCCGTGCCGCTTCATCGGGCCGGCGTAGCCCTTGCCCTTGGTCTTGCCGGTGACGTCGATGGTGACGCCGGCCGGGAACTCCTCGACCGTGACTTCCTGGCCGAGCGAGTATTCCCCAGCGTCCGCGGTGCGCAGCTCGACGATGTGCCGGCGCGGCGCCACGTCCGCCTTGGCGTAGTGGCCGCTGATCGGCTTCTTGACCTTGCGCGGGTCGATGATGCCGTACGCCAGCTGGACCGCGGAGTAACCGTCCTTCTCGGCGCTACGAACCTGGCTGATGACGCACGGGCCGGCCTCGACCACGGTCACGGGAACAACACGGTTGTTCTCCCAGACCTGGGTCATGCCGAGCTTGGCGCCCAGGATCCCCTTGACTTGCCTGTCCATTTGTCCGGTCCCTACAGCTTGATCTCGATGTCGACGCCAGCCGGCAGGTCGAGGCGCATGAGCGAGTCGACCGTCTTCGGGGTCGGGTCGATGATGTCGATCAGCCGCTTGTGCGTGCGCATCTCGAAGTGCTCGCGCGAGTCCTTGTACTTGTGCGGCGAGCGGATAACGCAGAAACGGTTGATCTCCGTGGGCAGCGGCACCGGGCCCGCGACCTGCGCCCCGGTGCGCGTCACCGTCTCGACGATCTTCCGAGCCGAGGAGTCGACGACCTCGTGGTCATAGGCCTTGAGCCGGATGCGGATCTTCTGTCCCGCCATGGTGGCTTCTGTTCCTTCTCTCGATGCCGCTGTGTTGCGGGCGCCTGTGCCGGCTGGCACAGGCCCACTTCGCCGACCCCCGCGGTCGGGCGTGTCGCGCCCTCGGGCCGGGCTCCGCCCTGGGACTCCAGAGCGGTGCTGACCGCGCGGTGGGTCAAGGCGCCGATCGCAATTACCGCGACCTGAACGCCGTGCGAGGGTGGTTGGCGGCGAGGCCGCCAACCAC
>NZ_JBSFYQ010000056.1:0-34590 GCF_053599855.1 Micromonospora sp. NPDC005161 | reverse complement strand
CGAGCCTGGCAGAATAGGTGATCACGTGGAGCCCTCTCGAAGACTGATTCCGTCGCAAGAACCTGTCTATCGATGGCTCCACGCCCACATCCAGCGCCGTCCGCTATGGACGCAATGCCCGTGTCATCCGCAACCCGCTGCACGGCCTTGTTGAGATCACCTCACTGGGTGACATCGTCACTCAAGGTCTCCTCCTTCATTGTCGTTGCCAAAAATGACGGTCCATATCCAGACCGATGCACGACGACCAGCTGGGTCTCATCGTAGATCCGGATCGTGCCGGTGTACCGCCCCGTTCACCCGTCACCGACAGGAGTCCGGGAGTCCTGCTTTCACCCGAGGAGGTCTCAACCCGGTCCGCAAAGCCGAGCCTCCACGACAGGGTCGGATAGCCTGCGCCGACCGCGACGACAAGGGAGCCCGACCATGAAGCTGCCGCCCGGAGCCACCGGCTTCAACCCGCGCTCCAGCCACCGAGCGGACTCGATCCGGTTCATTGCCGCGTGTCACCACGCCGCCCGCGCCATCGGCGCAACCGTCACCGGCGTGACCCGTCACAGGTCGACTTGAGCGCTCTCGACCCCGGCGAGCACGACCAGATCCGCTACTGGAAGCCAACCACCCTCGGCGAGCTGCTGTTCAACCACTGGGACTGAAGACCAGTAGCCGGAGACAAGGAACGATCAAGATCGTCTAGTCGGACGTGTCACGAATCAAATGACAGCGATCCGTAACGCATCAAGTGGAGCCCGACATCGCCGGAAGCCGGCTGTCCGGTTCTCAGGACCTGCGTGACATATCGGAATAAGTAACTCACCGGCGTCGACTGTCGCCCGTCCGTGTAACGCCGGTCGCTCGATCCAGTCCATGGCGGCACGTCCGCGGTCATCGCCGCTGCCGCATGCCAGAATGCTCCCAAACGTGGAGCAGAGCTGGCAGAACGGGCGAGCCGATGACGACTGGCAGGGCGTCCGAGCTGGTGCGGAAAGCCGAGGATCCACAGCGGGCCACGTTCCTGGAACTCTTCTTCGACCTGGTGTTCGTCCTCGCGCTCGCTCAGCTCTCGCGCGGCTTGGCCGAGGATCTCGGGTGGGGCGGCGCCTTCCGGACGCTGGTGCTGTTGGGGGCCCTGTGGTGGGTCTGGTCCAGCACCGCGTGGCTGACCGACCGGACGGACCCGCAACGAACGGTAATCCAGGCGCTGGTCATCGCGACCATGGTCGGCAGCCTGGTGATGGCGGCCGCGGTGCCCGAGGCATTCGGCGACACGGGCCTGATCTTCGCGGGCGCCTACGTCGCCATCCAGCTCGGCCGCGGGCTCGTCCTCGTGGTCGTTCTGCGTGGCCACGAGCTGCAGCGCACCGGCGTGCGCGGGCTGTTCTGGTACGGCCTGTCGGCGCTGCCGTGGTTCGCGGGGGCGCTCGTGCAAGGTACGGCGCGTGGTGCGTTGTGGGCACTCGCGGTGGTCCTTGACCACACGGCAGGCAGAATCGGCTTCCCCACCCCGGGGGCGGGCCGTACGCCCAGCGAAGATCTTGTGATCTCGGGCGAGCACCTGTCCGAGCGCTACCGGCAGTTCTTCATCATCGCGCTCGGCGAGCTGATCTTCGTTACCGGACTGGCCCTGAGCAGCAGCGGCTTCGCGCCGGACAGGGTAGCCGCGTTCGCAGTGTCGATCGCGACCACCGTGCTGCTGTGGCGGATCTACATATACCGCGCTGGGCAGGTCCTGGCCGAAGCGATTGCCGTGTCTGGCGACCCGGTCCGCCTCGCCGGAACGGCGTCATACGCCCACCTGGCCATGGTGGCCGGCGTGGTCGCTACAGCCGTCGGCGACGAACTTGTCATCGCCCGTCCACTCGGGCACACCCCACCGGCCTGGATCGCCGTCATCCTCGGCGGACCCGCGCTGTACCTGGCCGGGCGCGCCCGCTTCGAGCACGCGGTATTCGGCCGCGTATCCCGGTCCCGACCAATCGGCGTCCTTGCACTGGCCGCCCTGACACCGGCGATGCTCCCCCTGCCACCAGTCGTCGTCGCCACCGCCGCTGCCCTCGTCCTGACCGGGATCGCCATATCCGACGCAGCCCGCGCCCGCGGACGGCCGCCCGAGCCGCCGTCACCACCCGGCTAGCCAGAGGTTTCACCCATGTCTCGAGACTGATCTGTTACGCACGTCCCGCAAAGAGCTACTGGCAACCGGGGAAACCGTACGCAAGCGGACGGCCGGAACTGGCACAGAACTCACCAGCCAGGAAGCCCAGATCTCCAGGCTGGCCAGAGACGGGCACACCAATCCTGAGATCGCCGCCCAGATGTTCATCAGCCCACGCACGGTGGAGTGGCACCTCGGCAACGTGTTCAGCAAGCTCGGCGTCAGGTCACGCAGGCAACTCCGCACATTGCTCTCTCCTTCGCAACCGCCGCCGACGTAATCAGCAGCGGTCTCGCGATATCTGGCAAGGAGACCTGCGCGCGAACTCACGCCCAGCTTGGGGAAAAGGCCTTGTACAGGTGGGTCGAGACGGTACGCGGCGGCAGCACGAGTCGCGCGGCGATCTGCTTCGTGGCCGACTCGTCCACCGACGTGCAGCGGTGTCCCGCCTGGTGCTTTCCGATCGTCACCCAGTCCTCCGCCCTGCGAGGCCACGTCTCCGTCTCCCGGATCGACCTGAATTCCTTTAGCATCGTCGGCGTGGCAACGCGGCTGGTTCAAATCAACATGAAGGCTCGGGACGACTCCGCGCTGGGCGGCTTCTGGGCGCAGGCGCTCGGCTGGGAAGTCTCCAGCGAGGGACCCGGCGTGACCAACCTCGAACCCGAGGGCTTCGTCTACCCCGACCCCGTCGCTGTCTGCATCGACCTCGTCGTCTCCCCGGAACCCAAGACGGTGAAGAACCGCGTGCACGTCGACCTCGCCACCACCTCGGCGGCCCATCACGCGGAGGTGATCACGCGCCTGAAGGATCTCGGCGCAACACCCGCCGACGTCGGCCAGGGCGACGTCCCATGGACGGTCATGGCCGATCCAGAGGGCAACGAGTTCTGCGTGCTGGACTGGCACGACCCGATCCGAGACACCGGACCGATCGCCACGGTAGTGGTCGACTGCGCGGATCCGCGTGCCATGGCCCGCTTCTGGGGCGAGGCCATGGACTGGACCCTGCACGAGGTGACCGACCACAAAGCGGTACTGCGCTCCGCCAAGGGTGTCGGCCCATATCTGCAGTTCCTCCGCACACCCGACGTGAAGACCGTGTGGAACCGCGTCCATCTCGACGTCCGCCCGTACCCGGGTGACGACCTGGAGGTCGAGGCGGCCAGGCTGCGCACTCTCGGCGCCACCGCCATCGACCTAGGCCAGAACGAAGTCCCGTGGACGGTCCTCGCCGACTCCGAAGGCAACGAGTTCTGCCTCCTCGCCCCAGGCTGAGCAAAACCCTCTTCACCCGCTCGCTACGGCAACGGCGCGGACGTGCGACGGCCGCCGCGCCCCGGGCGGCTGCCGACCCACCAGCTGCCCACCCAACGGGCTGTCGTTCTGCGGCGGTCCTCCGGGCTTCCCGCTGTCCGCGCCAGCTGCCGGGCCTCAGGCGTGACGGCCGCAGAGCGGCAGCGGCCGGCGAGCGCCCTGGCGGCGCGTGCGGCCCGTTGCGGCCGCCTTGGCCCGCGTGACAGGACTCCCCGCGAGCTGCGGCACGGCTTCGTGTGGCGGAGAGCTGGAAGGCAGCGTCCCGGTTGCCGACGGCGTTTGGCACGCGCGGGTCGCGGCAGAAATGACGTGGCACGGGGTGGGTATGCCGGACATCGCGGCCAGAGGTCGGCGGGACGCGGGCGATAACGGACAAAGCCGAGGTGATCTCATGGCAAGGAACTGGCTGGCCAGTCTGACGAACGGGATCGTGGCCGGTGCCGCCGGTACGCTCGCCCGCGAACTGTTCAGCAATCTCGACGTGGGCGTCCGGGCTCGCCCGATGAGCGACACGCACGAGCGTGCCGTGCAGCGGATGGTGGATCTGGCCCACGTGAACCTGGGGCCGGCAGACCGGGCGGCGAAGCGGCGTGCCGGGTTTGGGCCGGTGTTCGGATTCGTCAACGGAGTGTTGGCCGTGTCGCTCTTCGCGGCGCTCACCGGGCGGCGGCGGCCACCACTGCCGGTGGCGGCGGGGGTGATCGGGATCGGCGGCATGCTGGTGGCCGACGGGTCGATGGCCGCGCTCGGGGTGACGGACCCGCGCCGCTGGGGCGCCGAGGGCTGGCTCGAGGATGCCCTACCGTACGTCGCGTACGGCCTGGTCGCCGCCGCGACGCTCAAGCGGCTGGACCGGTGCGGCTGACGCGGCCCGGCGCACCGGTGTTCAGCGGTCCGGTCGAGCGGGTGCCGGAGCCGTTGGCAGCAGTTGCCCGCGGGCCGCGGCGACAACCGTCCGGACGGCGATGCCGCCGATCAGCACGGTGATCGCGGCCAGCACCAGGTACGCGTAGACCCGGTGCCCGGACGGCCGGGTGTCGGCGATCCAGTGCAACGTGGTCGTCGCCACCGCCGCGAACGGGAACGTGAACGCCCAGAACGTGGGGGCGAACGACAAGCCCAGGTACGCGGGGAGGAGCCGGACCTGAGTGAGGACCATCAACAGCCCGTAACCGGAAATTAGCGAGACGACAAAGTCGATCCGCGCCCCGTTGAGCGCAAACAGCGCCACGGCGGCCAGCGCAGGGGGCGCCACCTCGATAGCCAACGTCGGAATCAGCGCTGGCGGCAGCGGCGGCCGGAAGAACAGCCGGTTGAGCGTCAGCGAGCCGATGACGAGCCAGCAGACGAGCCCGAGTCCCAGCATGAGCAGTGAGAGCGGGCGCTGCCCGACGACGGCGGTGCTGGCGGAGGCGACGAGTCCACCGGCCACGGTGGGCAGGAAGTAGCCGGGGTGCATGCGGTCGACGTCGAGCGGGCCGTACATCCATTGGCCGGTTATCCATGCACCGAACAGCACAGTGAGGACGACGAACACGTCGACGACGATCCGGGCGGCACCGAGGTGGTGCGGCGCGAGGCCCTGGGCGGCAAGCGGCATCGGCGTGATCACCGCGAGCGAGGCGAATGGGGCGAGCACCGGATCGAGCAGGTCAGCGACGAGCGCGCGGCGGACCGACAGGGTGTAGGCCGCGTAGCCCGCCGTGGTGGCCAGCCAGACCGCCGCCGCGAGCACGAGCAGGGCGTCGCCGACCCAGGTCGGCGCGCTGCCGCCGCCCGCCGCGACGGCCCAACTGCCCGCCAGGCCGGCCAGCCCGAAGGGAATGCCGAAGACGGTCGGCGGGACACGGACGGCGGCCATCGGCGCCTCTCCTGCTCGGGCCTTGGGTCCACGCTGCCGACGCTCACCGCCCCCAGCGACGAGCGGTGCCGGGGTGGCCTGTTGCGGGCTGTGTGGGCGGCCGATTCGGGCCGTGCTCAACGGCCGTCGACCACGGACGCGATCTTGGCTGGGGCGTTCAGGGGTGCGAGCTGATCCTCGCCCAGTCCGTACCGCTGGGCGAGGTACGCGGGGTCCTGCCAGGTCACCAGCGAGCCGGGCTGGCCGTCGTTTCGCACCATGAGTCGCATTGGCAGGTCGATGGCGATCTCGGGACGGGCCTGCATGAGCGGAGTGCCCGCCTGCGGGTTCCCAAAGATGATTACCTGTGTGTCGGGCATACTCAGCCCGGCCTTGCGAGCGGCCGCCGCATGGTCGACCACCGCCGCCACCGCAGCGCCCACGCGTTCCGCCTCAGCCCGCAGCGCGGAGATTGTCTCTCCGACATCGTAGGCGCTCCGCCTGGTCACCAATCCGTCGTTCACGGCCGACCCCCGCTCACCGCGTCGCTGGGCGAATCCATCTCATCTTGCCCGCACCGGAGGCCGGTCTGGGGAGGTTTGCCGTAAAACGGCTGTGGGAACTGCTCGTACCTTCGCCGTCGGCGACGCCCCAGCTGTCGAGTAGGAGGCCGGTCCGACCTTCGTCGGCCCGAGCGAGCTACCTACCGTGTGAGCCGGGGCGTCGCCGCGACGACTTCGTTGCGTCAGGCCGGGGCGGCCGGACAGCTCGCGCCGGTTGGGGGTGTGGCTCTTTCGATGAGGTACCGCTCGACGTGACTCCGGACGCACTCCGTCCGTGGGCAGCTGCCGTGCCCCGACCCCTCATAGGTGAGGAGGTGGGCTTGCCTGCCGATCTCTCGCACGACCCGGAGCGCGCCGTCGTACGGGGTTGCCGGGTCCTAAACGACCGTTGAGCACCAGCAGCGGGGCGCTCGTCCGTACCCGCAGCTGATGTTGCCGGTTGATCGCCGTCCAGCCCAGGCAGTTCGCGGTGAAGCGGACGGCCAGCGGTGAGGCCCGCAGGGTGAGGTGCCGTGGCGCGGGTCAGTTTGAGGTCTCTTTCTGCACAGTCGCAGCGATACGACATGTACACCCGCGAGCAACTCGTGGCGCGGGCGATGAACCACCGGCCGGACCTCGAACCCGAAGAGAGCTGGACCTACTCCAACACCGGTTTCGTCCTGGTCGGCAGGATAATCGAGCGTGGCGTCGGCCGGTCTCTGCAACAGGAGGACACCAATCGGATCGTCTGTCCGCTCGGGCTGCACCACACACCGCCAGGACGTTCCAAGCGTCACACCGCCCGGCCCCGCCACCGGGGTAGGCGCGTCACCAAGGCGACCAACTTTGCACTCACCCGTCGGCGCGCACTAGCCGTAGACGTGGGGGCTGTATCGGTCGATCGACACGAACCGATTCCCAGCGCGGACTACGCCTATCCGGCGTCATCCCATTCGGCTAGAAGTCACCCGACGGACAGCCGGAACCAAGTTCCGGTCTCGGAGCCTCCCCACGTCTGACTGCGTCGGCCGCCAGCGGGCCGCCGTCCAGGCACCCGAGGGCGACGTCGGGCCCGCCGTGCCTGACGGTCTGACCACGACTTGCCATTCCAGTTCAAACGGGTCCGCCCAGGTACTCCAAGATCGCGGCCACAGCCACCGCCTTGATCATCGTGATCTGCGCGGATCTGGAGAATCGTCAGACGGTGGCCACCTCACGCTGAGCACCACCCGCCGAAGTCCACGCAGGACTGCTCCGGACGTCAGTAGCCGAGCTTGAACGACTAACTCAAGCAATGCTCAAGATCGGGCTCACGCGGGCCGTCGATGCGAAGAATTTGCATACACTCACCGCGTCCAGGTCGCTCACAGCCCGCATGCGCCTCTTACGACGACGACCGTCGTCGTACCCAGGCTCACCGCGGGCGACCTCAGCATATCCATCCGAATGGTTCGGTCCGGCCCGCTCGTGGGCCGGCCACGCATCAACCACAGGCCGAAACAGAAGGAGGGAAGCATGCACCGCAGACGACTGCGCATCGCGCTTCTCGCGCTGCCCGCCCTGGTGGCGAGCGTCCTCGTCGTGCCCGCGCCCGTAGGCGCGGATCCCGCGGCGTCCACAGCCACGACGGGTTCGGGGCGGTCCCACCTCGAGGACCAGGAGTCGGTACGCCTCGTACGCATCCAGCTGACCGGTGCCGACATGCTGGACAAGGTGGTCGCCGCCGGCTTCGACCTCGAGCACGGCCTCAGGCGCGTGCCCAGCGGCATCGAAGGCGAGGCGGTGGTAACCGCCGAGCAGATCGCCGAACTCGAGGCGATGGGCGTCGAGATCCTCGGTGACGACGAAGGGTTCGCCTGGAGCGAAGAGGCCGACGGGGGCATCCAAGCCTCCCGTATGCAGGCTGCCCAGCCGCTCAGCCACGAGGAGACGGTACGGATCGTCCGCGCTGACTGGTTTACCACGAAGGGCCAGGGTTTCCTCTACGTCGAGGCGCGGACCACCGAAGGGCAGCAGGCGGACCCGATCGTCACCATGCAGCTCGAGAACGACTCAGGCCGGCGCACCTCGTTCGGCTTCGCCCGGACGATGAGCCGGTTCGTCGACTCCGGGCAGTACATGTTCCACCGGAACCTGTTCAAGCTCGACGTGCGCCCGAACCAGATCCGGGTCACGAGCTCGACCGGTGGCGTCACCACCGGCGACGTCTCCGACTGGCTCGAGGACGCTCCGCCGCCGCTGACGGAGAATCGGGGCTACAAGTCGGACTTCGTCGACGGCTACCGGAACCCGCAGCAGCTCTACAGCCGCGCCAAGGAGATCGCCCGGCAGTACCCGGACATCGCCGAGATCGTCTACCTGCCGAACCAGACGAATGGCTACCAGCGCAAGGCGCAGGCCACGATCGGCGGTACCGGGCAGTCTGCGGTCGTCGTCAGCTCGACGGCGTGGGGCCACGAGGGTGGCAACGACATCACCGTCGAGTTCGTGGAGCGCCCGGGGGCGAACCTTCCGCTCACCGTCGAGGTGGCGGGCAAGGCGGTTCGCGTCCTCCTCGCGAAGGACGCCTCCGCCGGGGGCGCGAGTACGGCTACCGAGGTGGCGGCGGCGCTGGAGGCCCAGTCCCAGGGCCTCATCGACCGGGCGCACCCGTACCGAACCAACGCGGGCACCGGCATCGTCGCGCCGACGTCCGGCCCGGTCGCGCTGACCGACTTCCTCGACCAGAAGCGCGTCGGCGCACCGGAGGGCGAGGTGCCGCGTGGCCCGGCCACGATCCCCGTCCTGCGGATCGGTAAGCACCGCGACGGCAGGAACCCCGGTGTACTGATCCAGGCGCAGGACCACGCCCGCGAGTGGGTGCCCGCGACGACCTCGCTGGAGTCGGCCGAGCGTCTGGTGCACAACTACAAGTCGGACAAGGAAACAAAGAAGATCGTCGAGAGCACCGACATCTTCTTCATCCTGTCCAACAACCCCGATGGGGCGAACTACAGCTTCTACAACTTCGCCTCGCAGCGCCGGAACATGACGAACCACTGTCCGGATGAGAACGCAGATCCGGCCCGGCGTAACTCCTGGGGCGTCGACCTGAACCGGAACTACCGGGTCGGGTCGGGTCACGACGGCTACTCGGGTGCGTCGACCAGCTGCGTCAGCGACACCTACCAGGGACCGGAGAAGCTGTCCGAACCTGAGTCGGAGAACATCATCTGGCTGGTCGAGAAGTACTCGAACATCAAGTTCATGATGTCGGTGCACTCCAACGGCGGCCAGCTGTTCTGGCAGCCCGGCGCCTACATCGCGGACGGGCGGATCACCACGCCGCGCCCGCCGCTGGGTGACGAGGCGTTCTACTGGCAGTCGGCCGGCCGGATCCTGTCGCAGGTCAAGGCGCACCGGGAGACCGTCGTCACGCCGGAGAACGTCGGCGGCTCGTCGGACGTCCTCTACTCCTCCGCGGGCAACGTGCGCGAGGACCTGTACCACACCTATGGGATCTACGCCTTCGGCTGGGAGGTCGGCGGCTCGGTCTACAACCCGGCCACCGGCAACTGGCAGGGCGGCTCGTTCCAGCCGGTGTGGGAGGGCGATCCGAACCTCGTCAGCGGCCACGCCGAGACGATGGAGTACGCCAACGGAATCATGGAGATGTTCCGGGTCGCGGCGGACTGGGGCAAGGACAAGAAGGACCCGACGTCCAAGCTCGTTCCCGGCGGCGGAAAGTACTCCAAGCCCGTCGACGTGCGCTTCGAGACGAGCGAGCCGGCCACCATTTACTACACGACGGACGGCAGCCGGCCCACACTCCAGTCGCCACGCTACGAAGCGACCGAATTCCGAGAGCCGGGCGAGGTGTTCCACGTGACCGAGACGACGACGTTTCACTGGTTCTCGGTCGATGCGGCGGGCAACATCGAGCAGAACTACGACCCGACGAAGATCGACAAGCGCAACAACTACCGTAAGGCGACCATCACGATCCGCAAGAAGTAAGCGCCCATCTGGTCCGAGCGGGGTCGCGGGTCAGTCATGTAAACCCGGTTGGATGAGATTGGTCCGCCGGTACAGGTTCACCTCGAAGACCTGTACCGGCGGACCTCCCTCCAGGGACCCGGTAGCGTATCCGCCGTCGTCGCTCCCCGGTCCACGCCGCCGGCGGACGGCAGTGTCGCCGCTCTGGTCTGGGCCTCCGTCCCCCTCGACCAGTCCAACCGCGACGACGGCCTCGCGCTCGCCCGGCAGATCCGGCTGGCCGTCGAGGGCGCCGCCGGCCGTACGGTGACGGCGACCCGGCTCGACCGTTAGCACGGCGACGTCCCCACACTGGCCGAGCGACTCGGCGTGGCCGACTGGCCCGTCGGGGATCAGTGGGACGCGTTGCGCGCCGCCGACTCGCTTTCCAGGCAGGTCAGGCCGACGGCAATACTGGCCAAGTCGGCCTAGGATCGGGCGGGTTTCTGTACGCTGCGCTGAGTGAAATGGGCACGTTCCTTCGTCGCGCTCGCGGCGACCTTGACTGTTGCGGCATGCGATGCCGCCCGGACCCCGCCGGCCGGTGCGCCAACCCGCGCCGCCCTTTCGGCCTCCCCGTCACACCCCGCCGAAATCACCTTGGCCTTCGCGGGCGACGTGCACTTCGCCGGTCGTACGGCCAACCTGTTGGGCGACCCGGCGACCGCGTTCGGGTCGATCTCGTCGACCCTGTCGGCCGCAGACCTGACGATGGTCAACCTGGAAACGGCGGTCACCACACGCGGCGCTCCCGAGCCGAAGGAGTTCCATTTCCAGGCGCCAGCAAGCGCGTATGACGCGGTGAAGGCCGCCGGCATCGACGTCGTGTCGATCGCCAACAACCACGCGTTGGACTACGGGCGGACGGGGCTGGCCGACACCCTGGACGCAGCCAGGGCCGTTGGGATGCCGACCGTCGGGGCGGGCGCCGACGCGGCAGCGGCGTACCGGCCGTGGATCACCGAGATACGCGGCACCAGAATCGCTATCCTCGGCTTCAGCCAGGTCTCCGAGCTGTGGTCGGAGTGGAAAGCCACCGACACCCGGGCCGGCATCGCGATGACCCGGGACCTGCCGCGCGCCACCGCGGCGGTGCGCGCCGCCCGGCGCCAGACCAACGTGGTCATCGTCTACGTCCACTGGGGCACGGAGGGCGACGCGTGTCCGCCCGCCGAGGCTCGCGCGTTCGCTCGCGAGATGGCCGAGGCGGGTGCCACGATCGTGGTCGGCACCCACGCCCACCTACTGCTCGGCGACGGGTGGCTCGGCAAAACTTTCGTCCAGTACGGACTCGGAAACTTCCTGTGGTGGCGTGACGACGCGTACAGCAACGACACGGGGGTGCTGCGGGTGACCCTCGACGGTTCGGCGATCTCGAAGACGGAACTGGTACCCGCGACGATCTCCCGAGGCACCGGTCGACCCGAACTCGCCGGCGGGGAGGACGCGGCCCGGATCCGCCGGGAGTACGCGGGCCTGCACGCCTGCACCGGACTCGCTGCGAGCCCCACCCGATAGTCGGGCGAAGCACGGCCGGGCAAACCTGATGTCTGAAGGATCGATGGCTGTCGTGGATACTCCCGCAGTGGCGAAGAACGGGCTGGGATAGCCGGCGGACGGTGTCGGCGCGGACCTGATCGCACCCCACAACGGTGCGCGGTCCGAGACGGTGTTCACGGTTGTCGGGCCGGTCGAGATCGACGTGCCCTGGGACCGCGATGGCAGCTTTGCCCGGGTTTCCTCGCTGCCAGTCGACCTTGCCGGGCCGCCCGAAACCGAAGCTCGCGCGAGCGGCTTGCATCTTGTACCTAGGTACAGGTCTACCGTCGGAGCATGACCGAGATGAAGGCGCTGGGTGAGGATCCGTGGGTGCCGCAGGCGTGCACGCTGCCGACGGTGGAGCGGCCGTTGCGGCTGGCCGAGTTCGATGACCTGTTCGCCTCAGCGGTGGTCGGAGTGGAGCGGGTTGACCGGTTGCGGGTGCGGCTGGAGCTGCGGCCCGAGCCGACGGTAGCCGGACGGGCGGCGGACCTGGTTACAAGGGAAACCGGGTGCTGCTCGTTCTTCACCTTCACCTTGACGGCGACCGGCGGGCAGCTCGCCTTGGACGTAGCGGTGCCGGCGGGTCACGTCGACGTACTCGACGCTCTCGCCGCACGCGCCGGGCTCCAGGACGTCGCGTGAAGCCGGGGTTGCGGTCGGGGCAGGTAGCGGAGGCGGCGGGGGTGAACCAGCAGACGCTGCGCTACTACGAGCGGCGAGGTCTGGTGGCCGAGCCGGATCGGACGTTGGGTGGGCATCGGCTCTACCCGCCGGAGACGGTCACGGTCCTGCGGGTGATCAAGACCGCGCAGCGGCTGGGATTCACCCTGGATGAGGTCGCCGACCTGCTGGACGTGGGTGTTCACCGACATGGTCGACGGCCCGAGGCCGGGTTGCAGGCCCGCGCTCAGGCGAAGCTGGTCGAGGTGGAGCAGAAGATCGCCGACCTGTCGGTGATCCGGGACACGCTGCGCGAGGCGGTCGCCGCTGGCTGCGACGACCTGGTCGTGTGCGCGGACAGCCCATGCTGTCCGCTTCCGTTCGTGGAACTAGCCAAGGGAGCTGATCTTGTCGAGGGTTGATCCACGTCGATTGTTGCCGTCCGGGTTGACCGGGCTGGCCGGCGTCGCATGCGCGGCATGCTGCGTGCTGCCGCTGCTGCTGGCGGCCGGGCTCCTCGGCGGTGCCGGCTGGGCCGCCGCCACCCGGGCGATGCCCGGCGTCGCGGTCGGTTTGGCAGTCGCGGCGGGCGTCGCCTGGTGGTGGGCGGCCCGGCGGGGCCGGCACCGCACCGGATGTGCTGGTGGGAGCTGTGCCTGCGCCGAACCGCCTACACATCGGTCGCCGGAGGAGACCTCGGTAGGTTCCTCGTCGTGACCCTCGCGCGTTCCCTCGTCTTGTTCGTCCTGGCTGCGCTGGCCGAGATTGGCGGGGCCTGGCTGATCTGGCAGGGCTGGCGGGAGCATCGCGGGTTGCTGTGGATCGCTGCCGGGATCGTGGCTCTCGGTGCGTACGGTTTCGCGGCGTCGTTGCAGCCGGACCCGAACTTCGGCCGGATCCTGGCCGCCTACGGCGGAATCTTCGTCGCCGGCTCCCTGGCCTGGGGCGTCGTCGTGGACAAGTTCCGCCCAGACCGGTGGGACATCACCGGCGCGGTGATCTGCCTGATCGGCGTCGCCGTGATCATGTACGCGCCGCGCGGGTGACACCGCCACGAACCCGCTGCCAACTGCTTGCCAGCCGACGTACCAACTTCAGGCCGCGCCGGAATTGCCGATCTGGCGAACAGAGCTTCGGCAGCATCCAGCAACGTTCGCGTCAGCCGATAGCCCGGACGGCCCGGGCCAGACGCGGCGTCCCGTTCTAGTCAGCCAGCAGGAGTGGGACCATGGTCGGGCATCCCGTCGGTCGGGACGAATACAGCAGGTAGCGAATACAGCTCACCTGCAAGCCCTCGCCTCGACCTGACTCCTGCCGACGTACCAACGCTCGACCGTCAACCGTGGGGCCCGGCGCGGCGACCCGCCGCTGCATCCGCATGCCGCAGGAGACGAACGCCAGTTTCCAACCCTGTTCCCGCAGCTCTGACTTGGTAAGGCAGCCGGACCGGTCGTATCACCAGGCGCCTAGGAACGACGTACCGTCGCTTGGGTGGACGTGTTGCTGCGCGGCGGGCCGGGTGACGGCCAAGTGGTCCGCGGCGGCGGGGAGAACGTCCTGTGGCAGGCGTGCCTGTACGAGATCACGTCCGAGGTAGCTCTCCGTCGCGGACGTGATCTGCGGGTGTACCGACACCGCCCCGATTGCTGCGAGCCGCACGGGCGAGGCTCCGAGGACAAGTGTGAGTGACGCTGTTAGACCCGACGCCCGTGTGGCCGTGTAGCGGTTCGGCCCGGGCGCGTATGGGTTGATCGCCTCAGGTCTGGGCGGTGAAGGGTTGTGGCGCAGGGGTTCTCGCTCGGGTGGTCATGCGGATGGCGGCGAGTGCGCAGCAGGTGGCGACGGTGGTGAGCAGCAGTGTGTATCCGCCAGCGGTGTGCAGGAGGACGGCGGCTGCCAGGGGTGCGGTTGCTTTGGCGATGGTGACGGGGGCGGCGAGGCGTCCGGCGATGGTGGCGTAGGCGGTGGTGCCGTAGCGGTCGGCGAGTAGGGCTGGGGTGGCGAGGCTGGTGATGCCGAAGCCGAGTCCGAAGCCGACGACGGTGATGACAGCGCCGGTGCGGGTGTCGGCGAGCAGGGGCATCGTGAGGACGGCGGCGGCCTGGGTGGCGAAGACGGCGGCCACGATGGTGGTGACGCGTAGGTGTCGGCGGGCGGCGGTGAGGACGAGTCGGCCGGTGACCGACAGGACGCCGAGCAGGCCGGTGGCGGTGGCGGCGAAGGTGGCGGGGTGGCCGCGGCTGATCAGGTAGCCGACGAGGTGGACGGTCATGGTGCTGGTGGCCGCGCCCTGGGCGATGAAGGTTGCGGCCAGGACCCAGAACCGGGCGTCGCGCATCGCGGCCTTGACGATCGTGCGCCGCTGGGCGTGGGCCGGCGGTGTGGGGTCGACAGGTCCGGTCGTCGCTGTCGACCGGGGTCGGCGGACGGTGAGTGCGTGCAGGGGCACGGTGATCAGGCCGTGGATGACGGCGAGGACGAGGAGCGCGTCGCGCCAGCCGAGGTGTGCGGCCAGGAGGCCGGTCAGCGGCATGAAGATGGTGCTGGCGAAGCCGGCGACGATGGTGACGGCCAGCAGGGCTGTGGCGCGTCGGTCCGGGGTGAACCAGGCGATGATGACGGCGAAGGCTGGCTCGTAGAGAACCATCGCGCCGGTGATTCCGATGCCGATCATGACGGCGTAAAGCTGGCCGATGGTCTGCACCTGGGACCAGGCGACGAGCAGGGCGGTCGCGGCGATCGACCCGATGGTCATCAGCGCGCGCCCGCCGCGGTGATCAAGCCACCGGCCGACCGGGATGGCCCTGAGGGCGCCCGCGAGGACGGAAACGGTGAGCGCGCCGGTCACGGCGGTGGTGGAGGCGCCGAGGGTGGCGGCCATGGGACGGAGCAGGACCGGGTAGGCGTAGTAGAGGGTGCCGTAGCCGACGGTGGAGGTGATGGCGAGGGCGGCGACGATTCGCCAGCCGTGGCCGTGGTGCCCGCCGACTGTGGGGTCGGCGGGCACCCGCGTGGTGCTGGGCATCAGCTGCCGCAGCAGCCGCCGGCCTGACCGCCAGCGGGGGCGGCGTCGAGGGTGACCAGGTTCAACGGTGCGGACAGCAGACCCCCGGAAATGCCGGTGGCCAGCCCGCGCGCTGCCGGCTCGGCGGCGGTGGGCGTCGGCCCACAGCAGCTGTCGCCGGTGGCGGAGTCGGCGGGGTTGCTGCTGCAGACGCCGGTTTCGGGCAGGTCGAGCTGGACGTCGCGGGCGACGGTCCAGTCGCCGGCGAGGGCCGCGACGACGGAGCGGACCTGCTCGTAGCCGGTGGCCATCAGGAACGTCGGCGCCCGTCCGTAGGACTTCATGCCGACGGCGTAGTAGCCGGTCTCCGGGTGGGCGAGCTCGTTCACGCCGTGCGGTGGCACCGTGCCGCAGGAGTGCTCGTTCGGGTCGATCAGCGGCGCGAGGGCGCGGGTGGCGCCCAGCACCGGGTCGAGGTCCAGGCGCAGCTCGGCGGCGATCGAGTGATCGGGGCGGAAGCCGGTCGCGGCGACGATCCGGTCCACCGCCACTGACTCCTCGCTGCCGTCCGCATGCCGCACGACGACGGTCACCCGCCCGCCTGTCGGGGTGAGGGCGTGCACGGAGAAGCCGGTGAGCAGCCGGATCCGGCCGGCGTCGACGTGCGCGCGCAGCCGTGAGCCCAGCGCACCGCGAGCCGGGAGGGCGTCGGCGTCCCCGCCGCCGTACGTCCGCGCCGGCGAGGTCGTCCGGATCGCCCAGGTCACGTCGGTGTCCGGCGTGGATTCGGCCAGCTCGGCCAGGGATAGCAGCGTGTTCGCGGCGGAGTGGCCGGCCCCGACCACGAGGGTGTGCCGACCGGCGAAGCGGTCCCGGGCCGCGCCAAGGACGTCGGGCAGCGCGTGCTCCAGGAACGAAGCGACAGTGGTCTCGCCGCGGGCGGGCAAGCCGGACGCGCCCAGGACGTTCGGCGTGCCCCAGGTGCCGGACGCGTCGATCACGGCGCGGGCGAGGAGCTCGTCGCCGTCGGCGAGGCGGATCAGGAACGGCGTGGACTCACGGCCGGCGGTGCGCAGCCGGTCCAGGCCCAGGCGGCTGATGGCCTCGACCCGGGCGCCGTAGCGCACGTACGGCTTGAGCTGTGGCAGCTCCGCGAGGGGCCGGAGGTAGTCCCCGACCAGCTCCGCTCCGGTGGGCAGAGCTTCCGGGTCGGGGGCGAGCCAGCCGGCCTCGTCGAGGATCCGGCGGGCGGCCGGGTCGATGTTGTAGCGCCACGGGGAGAACACCCGCACGTGCCCCCACTGCCGCACCGCCGCACCGGCGGTGTCGCCGGCTTCGAGGACGGTGAAGGCGATGCGCCGCTCGTGTAGGTGCGCGGCGGCGGCCAGGCCTACCGGGCCGGCGCCGATGACCACGACGGGCAGCTCGTTCAGGGCGCTCATCAGTCAAACTCCTCTGTGTTGATAACTGTCGAATCAAGTAGGTAGACGGGCCCCGCTTGCAGGGGCGAGGGTTGGTCAGGTGACGGCGGGGCTGCGCCGCTCGAGCAGAACGACGTCGCGCCAGCGGCCGTGGTGGCGACCGACCCGCTCGCGCACACCGATGACCCGGAAGCCGGCCCGCTCGTGCAGGGTGAGGCTCGCGGCGTTTTCGGGGAAGACTCCGGACTGGATGGTCCAGATGCCGGCGGCTTCGGTGGAGGCGATCAGAGTGTCCAGCAGCAGTCGGGCGACGCCGCGGCCCTGCGCGGCGGGGTCGACGTAGACGGAGTGCTCGACCACACCGGCGTAGACCGCGCGGCCCGAGATGGGTGCGACAGCGATCCAACCGATCACCGTGTCGTTTCCGTCGGTCGCCACGAAGCGATGCTCGGGCAGCTTCGCCGCGTTGAAGGCCGCCCAGGTGGGTGCGGTCGTCTCGAAGCTGGCGTTGCCGGCGTCGAGTCCGGCCTGGTAGATGGCCAAAACCCGGTCGGCGTCGGCGTCCCGCAGGGGGCGCACCGAGATGTCGGCCATCAGCAGGCTCCGTTCGGGTGGGGGGCGGGTCGGCCAATGACCACGTCCGCGGCGGAGGGGAAGCAGTCGACGCAGGCGTCGTTGATCCGGTAGTGGCGGGCGGTGCCGACCGGCTCGACGAGGACGAGCCGCACCTCGGTGAGGATCTTCAGGTGCTGCGAGACGGTGGACTGCGCCAGGCCGACGGCGGCCACGATCTCCCCCACGCTCATCGGCCGGGCGTGCCGGGCGAGGTACTCCACGATCTGCACCCGGGTCGGGTCGGCCAGTGCCCGGAACCACGACGCGTACGTCTGCGCGGTGGCTCGGTCGAGCAGCTCGGCCACCACACCACCCCCTTCATCGTTTATCGCCGATTGACGATGAAAGTGTAGCGGGTGCGGGCGCGGCGAGGGACACGGTCGCGACAACCAGGCGGGCGATGGCCGTCAGGGTGTGCGGGTCGACGCGATCCGGGGTGTCGGTCGGGCTGTGGTAACCGGCCATTCCCGCACCGATGCCCACGGCCGCGAGCCCGGCGGCGCCGTAGCGGCGGTTGTCCGACGCCACCGGCCCGGCAGTGAGGGCAAGGCCGGTGTGTCGACCGGCTTGGTCGAGCAGGGCGAGCAGTCGGTGGGCGGGCCCGCCGGCCTCGACCGCGGCGGCCTGGTCGAGGCGGCCGGCGCCGTCGACGTTGATGACCAGCGGATTGCCGCCGCCGGCACGCAGTTGGAAACTGTGGTGGGCGGATCCCAACGCCCCGATTTCCTCGGCGTCGAGCAGCGCGACGGACAGTCCGAGGTCGTCGGGGAGTACGGCGGACAGGACCCGGGCGGCCTCCAGGACCACGGCGACGCCGCTGGCGTTGTCGGACGCGCCGGGCTGGCGCAGGCCGGGGTGGTCCCCCACCCCGTCGTAGTGAGCGGTCAACCGCAGCTCCACCGTGCGGGGCGAGGGTGGGCCGAAGGTGGCGTAGATGTTGACACCGGTGGCGTCGGCGCGGCGCAGCGGGGTGTTTGCGCTCATCCAGCCCTCACCGGCGGCGTCCAGGACGACAGGGTGCGTGCGCGGGTCCAGCGTCAGGACCGGCAGGGGTCCCGGGTCCGGGCCCGCGAGGGTTGTGTACTGCCATCCGTCGGCGTCGACGGCGCGGCTCAGGAGCAGACCGGCGGCCCCTCGGGTGTCCCGGTAGGCGTCGAACAGGCTCATCCCCGCTGGCACCACCAGCCAGCGGCCGGTGGGGTCATCGCTACCAGCCACGCCCAGCAGGCCGCGCCTGACCTCGATGGTGTCGGCGGAAGCCGGGTGGATCGACACCTCACGACCGAAGGTCAGATCCGCCGACCCGGCGCCGACACCCCATGTGACGGTCGGTGCGGCGTAGATGTCCGGCACGGCTCGGACCGGGAAATCGTCGGTGTCGACCCTCGCGCCGAGCGCGGTGAGGTGGTCGGCGAGCCAGGCGCGGGCCGCGGCCCCGCCCGGTGTGCCGACCCGCCGTCCGGCGAAGTCGTCTCCGGCCAGGGCGGCGACGCTCGTGGTCATCCGCCTGGCGGACACGGCCGCGAGCCGCGCCGCCATGGCCGCGGGCGGGCCGGCTGCCGTGGTCATCCGCAGCACCCCTGCCCAGTGCGCACGGCGTCAGCCTTCGCCGTGGTGCCGCAGCATGAGTCGGCCGCCTCGGCGGCCCGTTGGGTGCCGCAACACGGGCCGCCGGTCGCCGCTGTCTCGCCAGCGGGCGGGAGGATCGAGCCGACCCCCTGCGCGGGGCTTCCGCAACAGGAACCCGACCCGGTCACGGCCAAGGCGGCGGCCGGGTCGCCGGTGAAACCGCCGGCTGCCCTCTGGGTGTTCTCGCTCATCACGACGTCCCTTCCCTTCCTGGTTACCGTGAGCCGGTCAGGGTGTAGTAGCTGGTGCGGAGGTGGTCGTAGCTACGCTGCGCGCGCTGCGCAGCGGTGGTCGCCGTGGCGCAGGAGTCACAAAACCGCGCTCCCGCTCGATCCACCGCTGAGCGCCGACCTCTGGAGAACATGACAGTCCCTTCCCGCGACGTCTGTCTTGACGTCCGTCTAAGCAGAGAGTTGCACGTTGATTAGAAGGATGTCAACCTAGAGGCATGTCAAAGCAAGGCGCGCCCCTCGCTCTCGTGGATCTGACCGCTGACACGCCATGCTGCCCACCACTGGCTCAGCGGCGGGTGCCGGCCGAAACCGCAGCAGTGCTTGCTCCGGCCTTCAAGGCCCTGGGCGACCCGGTGCGGCTGCAGCTGATGTCGATGATCGCCTCGGCGGAGGGCGGGGAGGCGTGCGTCTGCGACCTCACTCCCGCCTTCGACCTCACCGGGCCGACCATCTCGCATCACCTCAAGACGCTGCGCGAGGCCGGCCTTGTCGACGCCGAGCGACGCGGGACGTGGGTCTACTACCGGGCCCGCCCGGCCATCCTGCGCCAGCTCGCCGCGCTGCTCACGGTCGAACCGACCCCCGCTGCGTAAGGCGCGTCCGGCGCCGCAGCCCTCCGTGCAGGGCGCGGGTGAGGGCGGTGACGACGTGGATGGCGTCGCGGCCAACGCCGCGCAGAGTGTTGGACGAGAACGACCGCTGGAACTCCAAACCGAGGTAGACCAGCCCGGGGTGGGTGGTGGAGACACCGCCCGCATGCCGGGGCAGACCGTCGCGCTCCAGGGTCCCGAGTGCAGCGAGGTATCCGAGGTTCGGACGGTAGCCGGTCGCGAAGATCACCGTGTCGACCGCCTCGTCAGTACCGTCAGGCCAGATGACGCCGTCGGCGGTGAAGGCGGTGAACATCTCCCGGCGGGCGAGCAGGCCCGAGGCGATGGCGGCGCGGTAGACGCCGGTGTCGAGCACTGCGGCGTGGCGGACGAGTCGGGTGAGCACCGCCCGGGGCAGGAGGTCCGCGCCGGTGACGTGGATCCAGTGGTGCAGGTCCCGGCCGCGGATGCGCTGGGGCATGAACTGGATCGGCGCCCGGGTGGTGAGGGTGACCCTCGCATGTGGCGCGAGCTCGTAGGCGACCTGGATGGCAGAGTTCCCGGCGCCCACGACGAGGACCCGCTTTCCGGCGTAGGGCTCGGCTCCTCGGTAGTGCGCGACATGTCGCACCTCGCCGACGTAGGTGTCTCGGCCGGGCAGCACCGGCAGGTACGGGTTGCTGAAGGAGCCGCTCGCGGCGACGACGCCCGCCGCGGCGATCTCGTCGCCGCTGTCGGTCTGGACGAGGTAGCCACCGCCTGGGCGTGGGTGCACAGCGGTGACCCGGGTGCCGGTGCGGATCTCGGCGTCGATGCTCCCGGAATAGCGGCGCAGATAGGCGACGACCTCGTCGCGGGCCGGGTAGCGGTCGGGGTCTGCGCCGTCGAACGCCATGCCGGGCAGCGAGCTGTATCGGGCCGGGGAGAACAGGGTGAGGCTGTCGTAGTAGTCGGGCCAGGACCCCACCGGCGCGGCGCCTGCCTCCAGGACGACGGGACGCAGGCCAGCGGAGAGGGCTGCGCGAGCGGCGACGAGACCGGACTGGCCGCCACCGACGATGACGACGGGTTCTGAAGAGGTGATCACTCCAACATCATATCGTCGTTTTGTTGAATGACAATATGATGATGATGCGAGAAGGTGGGGCCATGGATCAGCCAGAGCCCGCAGCGGTGGCGCCCGGCGCCGGACCAACCGGGCTGGCGCCGGACACGCAGGAGTTCCTCAAGGCGCTGGGCAGCCCAACGCGACAGCGGATCATGATGCTGTTCTCCCAAGGCGCCGAGCTGTCGGTCGGGGAGGTCGCCGAACGCACGGGCATCAGCCAAGCGACGGCGTCGCAGCAGCTGACGCTGCTGCGCCGGGGGCGGATCGTGACCTCACGGCGCGAGGGGAAGACCGTGTACTACCGCGCCGACCGCAACGGCGCCGTCGCGGCGCTGGCCGAGCTGCAGTCCTATCTCATGACTTGCTGCTGACCCGAAGGCGGAGACGCCAACGACACCACTCCCCCAGCTGGTCGCCCATCGGCGCGAACCACCCACGGAAGCAGGCCCTGCCAGATCCAGGAGTCAGCCTGCCCCGGCCCAACCTCCACCCGGCCCGGCGCTCTCAGCGTGCCCCCATCGACCACTGCCTCGTCGTCATTTGACAACGCCACAGTAGCTCAGTATTAATTGACTCAATGACTACTGAGCTAGATTCCCTGCAGGGGCGGGCCCGCGTCCATGCCGCGCTCGGGGATCCGGCGCGCCTGGCGGTCGTCGACGCGCTCACCCTGGGCGATGCCTCCCCTGGTGAGATCGCCCAGGAGCTGGGGATGCCGACGAATCTGGTCGCCCACCACGTCAAAGTCCTCACCGAAGCCGGGCTCGTTGTTCGCGGCCGGTCCGAGGGAGACCGCCGTCGCACCTATCTGCGGCTGCGGCCCGAGGCCCTGGCCATGTTGATGCCGGCGCCGTTGCCCGAGGCGGGTCGGGTGGTGTTCGTCTGCACCCACAACTCCGCCCGCTCGCAGCTCGCCGCCGCCCTCTGGTCCGACCGCACCCACACCCCAGCGGCGTCCGCCGGAACGAAGCCCGCCGAGCGGGTTCATCCGCGCGCTGTCGCCGTGGCCCACCGGCACGGGCTGCGGCTGAACCCGACCGGCACGGCGCACGTAGCGGACATCGTGCGCGACGGCGACCTCGTCATCGCGGTCTGCGACAACGCCCATGAGGAACTCACCGGCCCCGCCGCGCCCCGGCTGCACTGGTCGGTGCCCGACCCGGTCCGTGTCGACACCGACGCCGCGTTCGAGGCCGCGTTCGCCGACCTCGCCGCCCGTGTCGAACGCGTCGCCCCCATCGTCGCCCCCGCCGCGAGTTCGGCCAGCCGCGATGACTGACACCAGCCCGTACGTGCGCGATGAACGAGCGCAACCCGGCGCCCAACCGCACCCCGCAAGAACCAAGTCGCAGCACGGTGAGGCGGAAACGTATCGGAGCCTGGTGAATACCTCGCGTTCCGCCAGCCGTTACCAGCGGCTCGACCGCAACAGCGACCCCGCCCGCGCCCTGGCGGCGATTCCCGACCAGGCACTAATCAACCGGCCCGGCGCCCCGTGCTGCAAGGAAGGCTCCTGATGTCCACCAAGCCCAGCGTTCTGTTCGTCTGTGTGCACAACGCCGGCCGCTCCCAGATGGCCGCCGGCTGGCTACGCCACCTCGCCGGCGACACCGTCGAGGTCCGCTCCGCCGGCTCCGCACCGGCCGAGACGGTCAACCCCGCCGCGGTGCAGGCCATGCGGGAGGTCGGCATCGACATCACCGCCCAGATCCCGAAGCTCCTCGAGTACGCCACGGCCGAGTCCTCGGACGTCATCGTGACCATGGGCTGCGGTGACACCTGCCCGGTCTTCCCCGGCAAGCGCTACGAGGACTGGAAACTCGACGACCCCGCCGGCAAGGGCGTCGAGTCCGTACGCCCCATCCGCGACGAGATCCGCAGCCGGGTGGAGAAGCTCCTCACCGAGCTGCGCCCCGTTCTCTGACCCTGACCGCACCGCCCGCCCGGCCACTGGACCTACCACCGGCTGCGGCCGGCAGCGGTCCACGCACTCGGCCAGGGCCTCGCCGCCCTCGCCCACCAAGCGCCACCGGCGCCGAGGGCAGACGGCCCAGTGGACCGGACGCACCCACCCCGGAACCAACAGAGGAACCGACCACATGACGACATTGGCCACACCGGCGCGCACCACCCCCCGGCTCTCGACGCTGGATCGGCTCCTGCCGGTATGGATCGGCGCCGCCATGGCCGCCGGGCTGCTCCTCGGCCGGCTGATCCCCGGTCTCGACGATGCCCTCGACCATGTCAAGATCGGCGGGATCTCCGTACCCATCGCCCTCGGTCTGCTGGTCATGATGTACCCGGTCCTGGCCAAGGTCCGCTACGACCGCCTCGACACCGTCACCTCCGACCGGCGCCTACTGATCTCCTCGCTGGTCATCAACTGGCTGATCGGCCCCGCAGTCATGTTCGCCCTGGCCTGGCTGCTCCTACCCGACCAGCCCGCGTACCGCACCGGCCTGATCATCGTCGGCCTCGCCCGCTGCATCGCCATGGTCATCATCTGGAACGACCTCGCCTGCGGCGACCGGGAGGCCGCCGCCGTCCTGGTCGCGCTCAACTCCGTCTTCCAGGTCCTCGCCTTCGGCCTGCTCGGCTGGTTCTACCTCACGGTCCTGCCCGGCTGGCTCGGCCTGGAGCAGGCCGGACTGTCGGTTTCCGGATGGGACATCGCCGGCAGCGTCCTGGTCTTCCTCGGCATCCCGCTGGCCGCGGGCTACCTCACCCGCACGTTCGGCGAACGCGCCAAGGGCCGCGACTGGTACGAGGCGACGTTCCTGCCCCGGATCGGGCCGGTCGCCCTGTACGGGCTGCTGTTCACCATCGTGTTGCTCTTCGCCCTGCAGGGCGACGCGATCACCGCCCAGCCCTGGGACGTCGCCCGCATCGCGCTCCCCCTCCTCGCGTATTTCGCGATCATGTGGTTCGGCTCGTTCGCTATCGGTCGGGTAATCGGCCTGGACTACGAACGCACCACCACGCTCGCCTTCACCGCGGCCGGCAACAACTTTGAACTCGCTATCGCCGTGGCGATCGGCGTGTTCGGCGTCACCAGCGGCCAGGCCCTCGCCGGAGTCGTCGGGCCACTGATCGAGGTGCCGGTCCTGGTCGCTCTCGTCTACGTCAGCCTTGCCGCCCGCCGCCGGTTCTCTCCCACCGGAGTCACCAATGCCTAGCTGGGCTCCGGCTCCGGCCGCCAGCGGCGCGAGGTCGCCGGTCGGTAGCCGTTCGGAACCAGCTACTCCGGCGGCAGGCCCCACCCGGATCACGACGGCTCATTGGCCAGCGGCTGGCACCGTAGGAACCCCGTGATGGACGGCCCGTTCGACGGTGCGGACACCCGGGATGTCGACTACGTGCTCGGGCAGATCGGGAAACGGCTCTCAAGTCGGTTCACCGGCGTGTTCGGCCCGGAAACCGTCGAACGGTACGTCTTCGAGTCCTACATGTACCTGCACCGAACCGTCCGCCTCCAAACCCACCTGCCCGCCCTGGCAGAGAACTTCGCCGGCGAACGACTCACCGCCCTGGCGCAGGCCGAAGGCAGCATCGACAAACCCGTACCCGAGGTGCTGTTCCTCTGCGCCTACAACGCCGGCCGTTCCCAACTCGCCGCCGCACTCGCTGACCGGTACGCGCAAGGCAAGGTGCACGTGCGGTGCGCGGGCTCGCACCCGGCGCACTGGCTGGACCAGAACGTCACCGAGGCGCTCGGCGAATGGGGCGTCGACATCAGCCGGGCGTACCCCAAGCCCCTGACCTCGGACATCCTCGACGCGAGCGACGTGATCGTGACCATGGGCTGCGGCGACGCCTGCTCAGTCCTCGCCGGCAAGCGCTACCTCGACTGGGACATCCCCGACCCCGCCGGACGAGACCTGCCCTTCGTCCGAACCGTCCGCGACGACATCGACGCCCGCGTGCGAGCGCTGATCGACGACCTCACCCTGAGTTGATCTCAGAAAGCGCGAGGGCTGACAGGCGACTGTTCTGTTCGTGTGCGGGCACAACGTAGGCCGCTCCCAGATGGCCTCCGGCTGGCTGCGCCCGCTTCCGGCAGTCCCGCACGGACGGACGGGGTTCCACCGACCGGCAGGCGCCACGCTCGTCGACCGGCTGACCTTGGCGGCGACTGCCACGCTGTCGCTGCTGCAGCACAGTGCGGCCGGTGACAGCAGCGAGCAGGTTACGAGCCGAGCCAGCGGTTCAGGTAGGCGAGCAGCCCGGTCAGGTTGGTGCCACCAGCCCGGTAGCCGATGTGCCCATCGGGACGGACCAGCAACACCCCCTTAGCGCCGGGGCCGAGACCCAGCCGCCGCAGCGCCGGAGCAGCGGACGTGGGGGCCGCTCCGGTGGCGTCGGGCTCGATCAGCCGGTGCACGGTGAGCTGATCCCGGGCCAACCCCGCGATGTCGACGGCCGGCCAGGCAGCGGATGGCCCGCACAGCAGCAGGTGCCATCCGGGCGTGGCGGTGAGCCGATGCAGTGTGCTGGCGTCTCCGGTGCCCGGCAGTGGGACGTCGGGCAGCCGGTCGCCGGGTCGTGGACCGGTGCGCGATGGGCGCGGCCCTTGCCACGACAGCGGGCTGTTCCGGTAGCTGATGCCCAGCTGCGAAACCGTCCGGAACGCGGAGGCCCGCACGAACCGGGACGCGAGCACGACCGGGATGAGAGCGGGGGCGATCCTGGTACGAGCGAACCGGACGGCCGGATTGGTGGACGTCGCGACAGTGAACGCCCGGTCGCTGAAGCGCAGCACCATCCGCCCGACCGGCGCCCGTTCCGTCTCGTAGGTATCCAACAGCGTCGAGGTGGCATCGCCCCGCAGGGCCTGGGCGAGTTTCCAGCCGAGATTGACGGCGTCCTGGATGCCGGTGTTCATGCCCTGAGCGCCGGCGGGGCTGTGGATGTGCGCGGCGTCGCCAGCCAGGAACACCGCCCCGGCCCGGTAGTGGGTGGCGGCGCGGTGGTGCAGCCGGAAGTTGGTCATCCAGACAGGATCACGCAGGCGCACAGTCGCATCGGTGTACGTGTCGGCGAGTGCCTGCACCTCATCGAGGGTGACCGGGGCGTCTGATGAGACCACCTCGGCGGGTGGCCGCATGACCAACAGGCGCCAGGTGCTCGGGTGACCGAGTGGGAAGAAGAACAGCATCCCCCGCCCGGACAAGAAGACGTGCGCCGCCCCAGTGTCGAGGCCGTCGGCCTCCAGGTCAGCTAGGACGAACGTCTGCGGATACGCAGCGCCCTCGAATCCGATTCCGGCGAGGTGCCGCACGGCGCTGTGCGCGCCGTCGCAACCCACCACGAACCGGGCCGCCACCCGCTCCGCCCGGCCGTCCCCATGCCGCACCGTCGCCACCGCACCGTCGGCGGCACGGTCCAGACCAACCAGCTCCACACCCCGTTCAATGTCAAGCCCCACCGCCGCGAGGTGCTCCCCCAGGATGCGCTCGGTCTCCGCCTGCGACAGGAACAGCAGATACGGATACGCGGTTCCGGACAAACCCAAGTCGAACAGCGGCACGGCACGCGCCCGCCCCCGCGCGTGCAGACACAGCCGCACCGCGCGGTTCCCGACCGCCACCAGCTCCTCGGTCACCCCGAGACTGGCGAGGACCTCCAGAGTGCGGGGCTGAATCGCCAGGGCACGGGACTCGTGAACCCGGTCGAGCGAACGATCTACCACCCGGACCCGCACACCCAAGGCAGCCAACTGCCCGGCCATGGCGAGTCCGGTTGGCCCCGCCCCGACCACCAGAACCTCGACGGCCCTCACCGGACATCGACCCGGCGAGAGCCGACGATCGCGACCGGTGCTGTCAGCGGACCGGCCGAGGTCCCGAAGGCGATCACGTAATCAATGCCGACCATCCAGATCCCCCGGCTCGACGCGCGACTGCCCCGTCTCGACCCGACGGTAACCCCATATCGCCAACAGCATCACGGACGCGATCCAGCCCGCGGCCAGCGGCGCACACGCCTCACCGATTGAGGTGGCCAAGGTGGGTGGCTCTCGGCGGTTCGCTGCCAGGCGCGCCGTTCTGGGTCGGGCGCCGGGCGTGTGGTGGCCGGGGACCAGCTGGGTGGGCACGTGGGCGAGTTTCGTCCAGTCCAGGCGCGCGGTACGTGCTCGGGGAGCCGCTCCGTGCCATCGGTGATCGTCATGCCGGCGACGCTACGTGGTCGGTTGGACTGCGATATGGTCTGCTTTCGTGGCAGATTCGCGGGCCAATTCGGAGGCCAGATCAGCGTCGGTGTTCGGCGTCGACCTACATCTGGACCTGACCGGCCCCGGCCTGCGCGCCGGGCTCACGGACGCCCTGCGGGAGGCCATCCGGACCGGACGTCTGGTGCCCGGCACCCGGCTACCGTCGTCCCGCTCACTCGCAGCCGATCTTGGCGTCGCCCGCAACACCGTTGCCGACACCTACGCCGAACTGGTCGCCGAGGGCTGGATCACCGCCCGACAGGGCTCCGGAACGCGGGTGGCCAAGCGGGCCGAACCGCGCGGCGCGGCGCCCGCCGCCGCTCGCCCGAGGCCCGCCCAGCGCCGTCCCACGTACGGCCTGCTGCCGGGTTCGCCGACCCTCGCGGAGTTTCCCCGCACGCAGTGGCTCGCAGCAGCTCGTCGGGCTCTGACGGCGGCCCCGAACGATGCCTTCGGCTACGGCGACGCTCTCGGTCGAGTGGAGCTGCGTACCGCCCTCGCGGACTATCTGGCGCGGGCTCGCGGGGTGTACGCCGAGCCGGACCGGATCGTGATCTGCGCCGGTTTCCACCACGGTCTGACGCTGATGGCGCAGGTCCTGCGGGCACGGCGTGTGGCGGCGCTGGCAGTCGAGTCGTACGGCCTCGACGTCTATCGCGATCTGCTGACCAGCGCCGGCCTGCGTATCCCGCCCCTCTACGTCGACGAGCACGGCGCGCGCACCGACGACCTGGCGGGGTTGAACGCGGCGGGCGCGGCGCTGTTGACACCGGCGCATCAGTACCCGACGGGGGTCGCGTTGACCCCGCAGCGGCGCACGGCGGCGGTGGACTGGGCCCGCGCCACCAGCGGGCTGATTCTGGAGGACGACTACGACGGGGAGTTCAGATACGACCGCCAGCCGGTGGGCGCGCTGCAGGGCCTCGACCCGGAGCGGGTGGTGTACTTCGGCACGGCGAGCAAGTCGCTGGCGCCCGGGCTGCGGCTCGGTTGGATGGTGCTGCCGAAGGAGCTGGTCCCGGAGGTCGTGGCGGCCAAGGGGGACATCGACTACATGTCGAGCGCGCTGGAGCAGCTGACCCTCGCGGAGTTCATCGCCTCAGGCGCGTACGACCGTCAGGTGCGCTCGATGCGTGTGCGCTACCGGCGCCGCCGGGACGAGCTGGTCGCGGCGCTGGCTCAGCGGGCACCCGGCGTCCGCGTGACCGGGATGGCCGCCGGGCTGCAAGCGGTCCTCGAGCTCCCGCCCGGCACCGAGGGTTCGGTCGTCCAGGCGGCCGCCCGCCAGGGCCTGGCGGTGGCCCGGATGGCCGACTTCCGCCACGAGCTGGCCGACCCGGAATGGCAGTTGGCCGAGCGGGACGCCCTGGTGGTCAACTACGCGGCTCCCTCGGACAGCGCGTGGGCGGGAGCGCTGGACGCACTGTGCAGGGTCATGCCCTAGGCCAGACCCGGTCAGAGGGTTGCCGCGTCGCCAGTTTGGCGAGGTTGTGCCAGGCCGCCGTTCAGGTGCTGGCCTGGCCGCCGCACTTCGGGGTTTCGCAACGGCTGGCACTCGTAGATGCTCCGGATCAATGCCGGATTGGCCCATGGATCTGCCACGGAACTGGACCAGAGTACAGTGCCACCCGGCGCGTAACTTTGCGGCCGTGACCACGAACCAAGCACCAGCAAACGGACAACACCCCCAGAGCGCATAGCGCGCCTGAACTGGACGAATGTCTACCAAGCCATGACTGCCTCGACAGGCCCGCGCGTCCCTCCGTCCCATCACTGAGGGCGATCAGGGTCGGCGGCGGATGGCAGGACACCTTTCTCCCGCTGAGCGACCGGGCGTTACCGGCGCTGCTGTAGCGGGCCAGGCGTCGCGCGGACCGGTGTAGTCCGGCGGCGGCAGCGCACATAGCTCGACCTACCGAACTACGAATAATTGGGAGAAATGATGCGGGTATTTCTTGCCGGTGCGTCCGGCGTGATCGGGCAGCGGCTGATCCCCCGACTGGTTAAGGCGGGGCACGTGGTCGGTGGCATGACGCGATCGTCCGACAAGACGGAGCTGCTGGCGCAGCTTGGCGCCGAGCCGATCCTGTGCGACGTCTTCGACCGGGACGCCCTGATCCAGGCGGTTCGAGACTTCGAACCGGACGTCATCCTGAACGAGCTGACCGATCTGCCGGATGAGGTGGAGAGAATCGGTGATCATGCGGAGCTGAACGCTCGCATCCGGACCGAGGGCAACCAGAATCTGATCGAGGCGGCGCGGCAGAGCGGATCGCCGAAGATCCTGGCCCAAACCGTCGCCTGGCAGTTGCCGGACGGGCCCGACGCCCGGGCTGTCGCCGAGTTGAGGCGCGCCGTCCTCGCCGAGGGTGGCGTGGTACTGAGCTACGGACAGTTCTACGGGCCCGGCACCTACAACGAACAGCAGATCCCGGCCGAGCCTCGGGTCCAGATCGATCGGGCTGCCGAGCGCACGGTGGAACTGCTGGATGCACCGTCGGGCGTCGTCGTCATCACCGACTAGCGATCACGATCCGGCCGCCGTGCCGCGCCGAGTTCGGCCGTGGACCAGATCCGGGCCCGACGGCAGTGGCCCGGCGGCGGATTCCCCTTCCCACCTTCACCAATACTTCGGTCCGCGCATCGCTGCGGCCGCCCTATGGAGCTGTCATGTCCTCGATTCTGGGAACCATCGACGCGCCCTCGACCCGCCGGCGGCGCACTCTCCCCGCCGGACTGGCGTTGACAGGTACGGCGCTCGCGTTCACCAGCCTGTATCTCGCGGCGGGTGTGCTGACGCCCCTGCTGGTGCTCTACCGCCAGCAGTGGAACTTCGCACCGTCGCTGCTCACGCTGGCGTTCGCGGTCTACGCGATCGGCTTCCTCGCCGCCGTCCTCACCCTGGGGTCGCTGTCCGACCATGTCGGCCGGCGCCCGGTGCTGATCGGCGCACTGGTGATCCAGCTCGCGTCGAATGCCCTGTTCCTCGTCGCCCCCGATGTGAGCTGGGTGATCGCCGGGCGCATCGTGCAAGGTGTCGCCAGCGGCGCGGCGACGGCCGCCTTCACCGCAGCGCTCGTCGAACTCGCCCCGCCGAACAAGAAGAGACTGGGTACGATCCTCGGCAGTGTCGGCCTGACCGGTGGGCTGAGTGTCGGCTCCCTGCTGGCCGGTCTCGCCATCCAGCTCACGCCCAGGGCGAACTCGATCGTCTTCGCCGTCCTCGTCGTCCTCACGATTCTCGGCGCCGTCGTCATCGCCCTGTCTCCGGAGACCATGCCCCGCACCGCGGGTGCGCTCCGCTCGATGGTTCCGCGCGTCGCCGTCCCGCCCACCGCCCGAGCGGAGTTCGCCGCCGCGGCACCCGTGGTCGCCGCCGTCTGGATGCTCGCAGGTCTCTCCGGCGGGCTGGCCCCGAGCATGGTTCGCAGCGTCTTCCATCTGGACAGCGGCCTGCTCAACGGCGTGGCCGGGTTCATCGCGCCGGCGGTATCGGCCATCGTCGGACTGGCCTTCGCCCGCATTGACCCGCGGCGAGCGATGACCATCGGAATCTACGCGTCCCTCGCCGGGGCCATCGGCATCATCGGTGGAGTGTTCGCCGGAAGCCTGGCCATCATGATCATCGGGCAGGCCATCGCCGGTGTCGGCTTCGGCGCGTCCTTCACCGCCGCGCTACGCCTCATCTTCCCGCTCGCGGCAGCGCACCAGCGCGCGGGAGTCGTCGGCGGAATCTACGTCGTCTCCTACGTCGCCTTCGGGCTACCCATCGTCATCGAGGGGCAGCTCGTCGGCCCGCTCGGCGAGGTGCCGGCAGTCGTCTGCTACACCGCGTTGACCGTCCTCCTCACGCTGATCAGCCTCGCCGCCCAGACCCGCATCACACGGCGCACCCGCGGCTGACGGACGCAACGTAGGCAACCGACGAAGGACCTGGAAAGTGAACCAAACGGACCGACCCGATGCTGCCTCGTGGTTCGTCGCCCTGGACCTTGACGGAACCACGCTCCGCGAAGACGGCTCCATCAGCAACGCGGTGATCGAGCAGGTACGCCGGCTCGACGCGGCCGGCCATCACCTGGTACTCACCACTGGCCGCTCCTCCGCGACCACCAACCCGGTGCTTGATCAGCTCGGCATCGCGCCGCGGTTCCTGGTCTGTTGCAACGGCGCGGTCACCCTGCACCGTGACCCGGGTGCGCCAAGCGGCTACCGGCGAGAATGGGTGGAGTCCTTCGACCCGACCGAGGTGCTCCGGTCGATCCGCGCACACCTGGTAAACGTCCGGTTCGCAGTCGAGGACGAAGACGGCCGCTACCGGTACACGGAACCGTTTCCAGCCGCGACGACCGGTCTCGACAGCGAGCAGGCGAAGGTAGCGTTCGAGGAGTTGTGGAACCGGCCGGCCACCCGGGTCGTCGCGACTTCGCCCGGCCACGACCTGGACGACTTCCTCGCCGTGGTCGAGAAGATGGGCCTCCGCCAGGTGAGCTACGCCGTCGGCTGGACTGCCTGGCTCGACATCGCGGCCGAGGGCGTGAACAAAGCCACGGCCATCGAACGGGTACGCGCCGAACTCGGCATCCGGCGGGAACGGGTGATGGCCGTGGGCGACGGTCACAATGACATCGAGCTGATCAGTTGGGCCGCCGAGAACGGCCGCGGCGTGGCGATGGGTCATTCGCCCGTCGAGCTGATCGAAGCTGCCTGCGAAATCACCGGAACCGTACACGAAGACGGCCTCGCTCAGGTCCTGTCCACACTGTAGTCACCCCGCATGCTGCGACCGGCCGGAGCTGACTCCCTGCCAATCCTCCACACAGCGCGCTCTATCGCCCTATGGCCAGGCGGCTGCCGATTTCTTGGACGCTAACTCAGTGGCGATGCGGTTGGTGATGATCATCGGACAAGCTGCCGAGGTCATCGTTGCGTCCGACCTTGATCCGTGACCACTGGGCGGCGCCCCGGCCCGCGCGGCGATGCCGCCGGGCGCCCCCGCGCGGGAGCGCCACGTGCTGGCGTCGATGGCACAGGGGCGTTCAACGCTGGCATCGCCGGCGCGCTCGTGGTGACCGTCGGAACCGTGGAAAGCACGGCGCGAGCACCTTCGACAAGCTGGGGCTGCCCCAGGACGAGGCCGACAACCGCCGCGTCCTCGCGGTCCTGCGCTACCTGAGCTCGTAAGTCCACACCGACCCCTTCCCCGCGACGAGCAGTCGGCCACCCTGATCGCAGCGCTCGAGGGCAGCCTCCGGCTGCACCCCACCGAGACCGAGCCAGGCCTGTTCTCGCTGACCCGGGCACCGTCCGTATAGGACGGTTTCCAGAAATTCTGGCCTCCGACCCAGACCTAAACCGCAGGACCTTACGAACCACCCTCGGAATCAGGTTGCGAGTGATCTTGCGCGGATCGCAATTGCGCTGCCAGCCGCTGCCGGACATAGGTCTGTCAACAGTTGTATCGCGTCGGCTACGCGGTCTTTTTGTCGGGTAGTGGGGGCTAACCCCCATGTCGGGTCTCGGGTTTTCCGGCTGGTGCCGACATCGAAGCTCTTCGTACGGTTTGCGCACAGCCGCTTTTCCCGAAAGGAGCCTCAATGTGAGCGCACGTTCCGCAGTCCAGAGGACGGTGAGATGGCGGAGGGTCGTGGCAGCCGCGACGGCTGGCGCGGTGCTGGCCGCGGCGGTCGGCGGTGGGGCCGGGTCGGCCGCGCCGCCGACCCCGGATCACCGGTCCACGGCCACGGTGCTCCAGCACGGCCTCGGCGATCTGCACGACCTCGGCGTATCCGGGACGCAGGGCCAGGTCCGCGACGGAAACCGGGTGACCGTGGCCCGCAGCGGCGTGGCCGACCTGGACACCGGCGCGCCGATGCCGGTCGACGGTTACTTCCGGATCGGCAGCACCACGAAGACGTTCGTGTCGGTGGTGCTGCTCCAACTCGCCGGGGAGGGCCGGATCGGGCTGGACGACCCGATCGAACGCTGGCTGCCCGGTGTCGTCAACGGCAACGGCAACGACGGCCGGCACGTCACCGTACGCCAGATCCTGCAGCACACCAGCGGCCTCTACGACTCCACCAACGACCTCGCCGCGCTGCAGTCGGCCGACGAGTTCCTGGCGCACCGCTTCGACCACTACACCGAGGCGCAACTCGTCGCGATCGCGATGCGCCACCCGCCGCTGTTCGCCGCCGGCACGCACTGGAGCTACTCAAACACCAACTACCTCCTGGCCGGGATGCTCATCAAACGGGTCACCGGACACCTGTGGTACACCGAGGTACGCTCCCGGATCCTGATGCCGCTGCACCTGACCCATACGTTCTACCCCGGCGACCGGCCGACCCTGCCCCAGCCCCACGCCGAGGGGTACCGGCAGTTCGCGCCGGGCGGGCCGCTGATCGACACGACCGTCTTCAATCCGACCGTGACCGCATCGGCCGGCGGCCTGGTCAGCACCCCCACCGACCTGGCCCGCTTCTGGCAGGCGATGGCGCGCGGCCAGCTGTTGCGGCCCGGACAGATGGCCGAGCTGCACCAGACCGTGCTGGCCGACGGGTTCCAGGAAATCCGGCCCGGCATCCGCTACGGCCTGGGCATCATGTGGATACCCAACCGGTGCGGCGGCTCCTGGGCGCACGTCGGCTCCATGCCCGGGATGAGCACCCTCGCCGCGGTCACCCCAGACGGGCACCGCTCGACGGTCTTGTACCTGGCCACCGAGCTGGCCGACCCGGACCGGGCAAAGGCGGTCATACAGCGAGAGATGGCACTGCTCGACGACCTGATCTGCGGCTGACGGTCATCGGGGAAAGAACGGGAATTCGATGTACACCCGGTCGGCGGCGGCGAGGATCTTCGCGGCGTCGTCGACCGGGGGTGGATGTGTTGGTTGACGCGCCGCTTGACATCGGCGGCCGCCAGGCCCTGGCAAGAATCGCCGATCCGCGATCTGGTCGCAAGCCTCGGAGTCGAACCGAGCAGGCCGCCGTTATGAGCAGCAGCTGGACCCACGTCCGCCTGCGCCTCACTCCGCAGTGGATGGCATCTGGAGGCCGCAGCGGGATTCGAACCCGGCGTGCGCGGTTTTGCAGACCGCTCCCTGACCTCTCGGGCATACGACCGTGCGCGCCCCCGGACCGATTCGAACGGCCGGCCTGCGGTCCCGGAAACCGCTGCTCTATCCGCTGAGCTACGGGGGCATGGTGCAGGAGGAGGGACTCGAACCCCCAGGGCTACTGGTTTACAGCCAGCGCTAGACAGCCATCAGCACCTGCGTGGGGTGACTGGCGGGTACTGACCCCGCACCTCCGGGACCACAACCCGGCGCTCTACCACTGAGCTACAGTCACAACTTCGGCCATTCGGCCAGTGCCCGCGGAGAGATTCGAACTCCCGACCCTCGCTTTGTAAGAGCGACGCTCTCCCCCTGAGCTACACGGGCATGCGCGGAGAGGGTGGGATTCGAACCCACGAGGGCGCTTACGCGCCCCACGCCGTTTCCAACGGCGTCTCCTTGACCACTGGCCTCTCCATTGCTCCCCGCCTGGACTCGAACCAAGATCAGCCGGTTAACAGCCGGCCGCTCTGCCCTTGAGCTACGAGGGAATAGTCGCGCGTGCGGGGCTCGAACCCGCTTCGTCGCCTTGAAAGGGCGAGGGCCTACCCATAACCGAACGCGCGGTGCTGTGCCCCGAGCTGGTGTC
>NZ_JBSFYQ010000055.1:23281-34914 GCF_053599855.1 Micromonospora sp. NPDC005161 | reverse complement strand
TGCGACTGCCCGTCCGATTCGGCCATGAAGTCAGGCTATGGGCCGGGTGTCGGCCGGGCGGACAAACCGACAGGCACCGCGGTGTCGTGGACCACCAGCCGCCGGCTGAGCCTCGGCGACGACCTCACCCTCCGAGGAAGAGTTGTGTCGTCTCCGTGTCGTTGTACGTGGGCGAAGGGGCGTTAGTGCTGGTCAGGGCCTCGGCGTTGGCGCTCTGTAAATCCGTCGCGAAGGCTACAGAGGTTCGGATTTTCTACCCGTCCTGGAGGAGCTCAAGCGGACAACCGCGGAGGCCACCACGAAGCTGATCCCCCACGACCGCACAGGGCGGCATAGCAGAAGCCGAGCTACCGGTCGAGGCGTCCGAGCGCAGGGACGCCCGCAGGGAGCAGTCTTGGCTCAATCGATGCCCCAAACCCCACCGCCGGAGCGGCCGTCGGCCGACGACACGACGCCGCCTCCACCTTTGCACTGGACCCTGCCGACTCAATCGATTCGCATCGAAACCCACCTGTCCGACCAGTGGTGGCCCTATGCCATGTAAGGCGGGACGACCTTGCTGATCGGGTGCCTTGCCATGGTGGTCGTCGTGCTGGCCAGATGAAGTCATCGGACTGGGGGATCCTCACGACGGCGCGCAGAGACGGCCGTGACATCGGCAGCGATCATGGGTGGCGAAGCAGCCCTCGATGGGGTGACCGCGGCCGCTTCTGGGTACAGGGCGTCATGGACGTGGCCGCGGAGAACTGGCAGGTGCTTGCAGACCGACATCGGCAAAGCGATGGCGACCCTCGCCGGTGCCGGGACTGCCAGGCCTACTGGCCGTGCCTCTACCGGCTGCGCGCCGACCGCGAGCTTTCCAACACCCCCGCTGATGAGGGAGTTGCGGGCGGAAGGTTATGGGCCGAGGTACGACAAACCGGAACATCAACGCTAGGAAAACCGTGACAACGAGCGCGCCAGATACATCGACCCAGGTGCCACAGCCGGCGCCCGAGGAACAACGTGCCGAGTGCCGGCACTGTGGTGAGCCCCTGTGGCAGGACTGGTTATGGGGCTGGATGCACGAAGAACGTCGCTATCTGTGCCAGGATCCGGCCACGGGTGAGCTGCTGTGCCAACCCGCAACACCCGCCTGACTCGTCCCCTTCTAGATCGCGGATTGTCATCACGACATTGTTGACGTCGCGCAGTCGGCGGGGAGACGAGGCAGAGGACGTGCTCGGCGTGGTACTCGCCTTCTGCCTTTCAGCAGTCACGGTCAACCGGTTCTTCAGCCCGATCGCCGTGCGCGTGGGGGCAGGTGCGAACGGGTGGCTCCTTTCAGCGCCGTCGCCGTACCCCAGCGCTGTCTCCTCGGCGCGCTCAGCCCGGTGGCGGCAGGGCGGTTGATGGCTGGTGCCGCCGGGCGGGCAGACTGGACGGCCATGTCGCCGTTCACGCCCACCCTCCGGTTGCACGATCGGTACGTCCTGCGCGAGCGCATCGGCCTCGGCGGGATGTCCGAGGTGTGGCGCGCCGACGACGAGGTGCTCGGCCGCCCCGTCGCCGTGAAGGCGCTCGCCGGTGAGTTCGCCGTCGACCCGCAGCTGCGAGCCACCATCCAGCGCGAGGCCCGCGCCGCCGCCCGGCTGACCCACCCCCACATCACCCAGGTGTACGACTACGGCGAGGCGACCCTGGCCGGCGGCACGGTGGTGCCGTACCTGGTGATGGAGCTGGTCGACGGGCGCAACCTCGCCGACCGGCTCACCAGCGGCCCGCTCGCCTGGCCCGAGGCGGTCCGGATCGCCGGCCAGGTCGCCGCGGCGCTCGCCGCCGCACACCGGATCGGAGTGGTGCACCGCGACATCAAGCCGGGCAACGTCATGCTCACCGACACCGGCGCCAAGGTGCTCGACTTCGGCATCGCCGCGCTCGCCGGCCCGCACCACCCGCTCGCCGGCCAGACAGGCGAACTGCTGATGGGCACCCCGGCCTACTTCGCCCCGGAGCGGCTGGCCGCCGGCCCGCCCAACCCGGCCAGCGACGTCTACGCCCTGGGTGCGCTGCTCTACCGCTCCCTGGCCGGCCGCGCCCCGCTGCCAGTGCAGACCTGGGAGGACGCGCTCGAGGTGCACGCCGAGCGCGCCCCGGTACCGCCGCTGCGCATCCCCGGCATGCCCGCCGACACCGCCAGTCTCACCCTCGCCTGCCTAGCGGCCGATCCAGCCCGGCGACCGACAGCCGCGCTGCTCGCTACCCGATTCGGCGCTGGGCAGCCGGCCGACCCGCCCACCGCGATCCTGCCTACCCTGCCGACCGGTCGCGCGCCGGTCGCGCTGGCGCACCCGCCCACCCTCATCGACCGCGCACCAGGCGCGCCACTCGTGCGCCGCCTCGCATCGGGGGTCAGCCCGTCGCGCCGGTCGAACCGGATACTTGGGGTGCTCGTGGCCAGTGGCCTCGTCCTCGTGGTCGGGCTCGTGGGCCTGATCGCCCTTAACGACGGACCGGATGGTCCGCCCGTTGCGCAACCGTCGCACGTCACGCCGGTCGAGCAGTCAGATTCGGAGGTGCCAAGCCCGTCGATCGACCCAGCTGTGGGCGCGCCGTCGACCGGCCGGCTCACGCCGGTCACGCTGCGGCAGCTGGCCGCCGAACTGACGGCGGTGATCGACGACGCGGAGAGCAGGAACGAGACCGACCCGAAGACGGCCGAGGAGCTGCGGGACAAGCTTGCCGACGTAGACCGGGGCAAGCCAAAGGACAGTGCCAAGCGAATTCGAGGATTGACTGAGTGGATCGCCAAGGCAGCCGACGGGGACAGGATCAGCGCCGACACCGCCGCCCGCCTGCAGGAGCTGCTGGCCGGGTATTACTCCCGGGCGGGCGAGAGGGAAGACGACGACTAACAGCTCTGATGCACCGGTTGCGCGGTCGGTTGTTGGTGCCAGGCGAGGCACTACGCAACAAGCGTTCCGTTGAAGTGCCGCCGCGCTGTCCGGTCGGAGACTGCGGCCTGCCAGGCAATGTCCGCCACGCTGGCGGCGCGTCCGCGGCGAGCACACGTGCGGCAGTGGATGGCCGGGCGTCGATCGCCGCCGGTCGGGCCTTCACTGGTGCAACCGGCCTGCGGGCCGCTGGAGGCTTCGTGGACGGCGGTGCGGTATCAGGGCCGGTGCTCTCCGGTGCGCGGACGTGCGCTTCCTCTCCCATCTTTGTTAACGCTGACCCTGGTGGCCGTGCCGGCTGACCGGCGGTCAGCATCTCCAGCACCAGCAACAACGCCAAGGCCGGCCAGGCGGATGACTCGGGCCGCCAGATTGTCCGGCGCCGCTAGGACGTTCACGACGATTGAGGCCACCACCCCGGTCAGGAAGGACTCCGCGCGGACACCCGTCCCAGCCGGCCGGCGGTCCAGTCGTCGGCCAGCACTGCGGACGACAATGTCGAGGTGGTCCACGAGCGCGGGTCTAGACGGGGACTTCGGCGCTGAGGACGATGGTGAGTTCCTCCGGTAGGTGCAGGAACTCGGCGTGGCTGGCGGCGTTGTGGGCAAGGGCGATGAACAGCCGTTTACGCCAGGTGGCCATACCCGGGCTACGGGTGCAGCGCAGCGTGATCCGCGAGACGAAGTAGGAGACCTGCTCGCAGTCGATTCCTTCGGCGAGGGGGTGCGTGGCGCTGCGGCGCATGACCTCGGGGAAATCGGTGGGGTCCTGAAAACCGAAGACGGCGCTGATGTGGATGATGCCGTCGTCTGGGTCGCCGAGATCGTCGATGGTGAGGCGCTGATCCCACGGGATGTGGGGGACGTTCGCGGTGCTACCGGTGACGATGACGATCTTCTCGTGGCGTACGTGGTTGTGCGCGACGTTCGCCCGCAGCGCCAGGGGAGTGGTCTCCTTGTTCGGGTGAGGGAAAACGGCGGTGCCCTGCACCCGCGGGATGTTCGCTGCGTGCAGGGTGTCGATGAAGTCGCGCAGGGGGCCTTCGCGCTCGATGCGCCGGGCGGTGACCAGTTGCGCTCCGCGCCGCCAGGTCAGCAGGAGAGTGAACAGGACGATCGCGATGAGCAGCGTCAGCCACCCGCCGTGGGTGACCTTGGCTAGGTTCGCGGTGAAGAAGGTCAGCTCGAGGCTGCCGAAGACGGCCCCGAACAGCACCAGTCGCCAGAAGGGCCAATGCCACTGGACCCGCGCGACGACGAGGAACAGGGTCGTGGTGATCAGGAACGTGCCGGTGACTGCTACCCCATACGCGGCGGCGAGGTTCGTGGATGAGCCGAACGCGAACACCACCAGCAGGACTGCCGCGAACAGGCCCCAATTCACCCCGGGCGCGTAGATCTGTCCGTACTGGTGGGACGAGGTCTGCCGGATGCGCAGGCGCGGCAGGAAGCCCAGCCGCATGGCCTCCCGGGACACTGAGAACGCCCCGGAGATCACCGACTGGGACGCGATGACGGTGGCCACGGTGGCCAGGACGACCATCGGCAGTTGCGCCCAGTCGGGTAGCAGCAGGAAGAACGGGTTCTCCCGACCGGCGGGTGCGCGCAGGATCAACGCGCCTTGGCCGAGGTAGTTGAGCGTCAAGGCGGGAAACACGATTGCGAACCAGGCCAGGCGGATCGGGGCGCCGCCGAAGTGTCCCATGTCGGCGTAGAGCGCTTCGGCGCCGGTGATCGCCAGTACCACGGCGCCCATGGCGATGAACGCGATGACGGGGTGGTCCACGAAGAACAGGACCGCATAGCTGGGGGACAGCGCGGCCAGCACGCTCGGATGACGGATCACCTCAGCCGCGCCGGCGACGCCCAGACTGGCGAACCAGAGCAGCATGATCGGCCCGAACACCGCCCCGACCCGTCCGGTGCCCCAACGCTGAATGGCGAACAGCAGGGTGAGGATCACCGCGGACACCGGGAGCACCACCACCGCCCACGCCGGGGAGATGACCTCGAGCCCTTCCACCGCTGACAACACCGAGATCGCCGGGGTGATCACGCTGTCGCCGTAGAACAGGGCAGCACCCAAGGCACCCAGCGCCAGCACAGTGGCGGCGCGCCTTTCGCTGCCCTTGACCAGCACTCTTCCGGCAAGCGCGGCCAAGGCCATCACCCCGCCCTCGCCCTCGTTGTCGGCCTGCAGGATGAAGATGACGTACTTGACCGACACGATAAGGATGATCGACCAGAAGACCAGCGAGATCACGCCGAACACGTCCGGCGCGGTCGGTACCAGGCCACGGTCGAGGGTGAACACCGTCTTCAACGCATAAAGCGGGCTAGTCCCGATATCGCCGTACACCACGCCCAAGGCGCCTAACGTCAGCCCAAGCCCCGCCGTCCGACGACCCGCAGACGCCGTCCGAGACGCCGGCTCACCACTCTTCGCCGGCCCCTGGTCCAGGCTGGGTTGTTCGTCGTCCGCTAGCTCCGCCACCCCACAGGCATACCAACCAACACGCAACCGCCTGGGTCGTATGTCGGAATCGGTGGCGACGGGGTACCGACCTGCCGCACCAGCAGGAATGGCACCACCGCCGAGATCTCCGCTACGGCGCCAGCGGCCTGGACAGCAAGAGGTTTCCCCACCTGGACGGGCGACACCAGCCGGATCGAGCGGCGGCTGGGGTGCGGATGGTTGGACGTCGAGCGTGTCTGGCGGACCGTAACGACATCCGGACCATCGACGCCTGTTCCTCTGGAGGTCGGGGTGCGCGACATCCATGGCGCGCCGGGACTCACGACGCCCGGGTAACGCTCCGCGTGACCGACAGCACCGTGAGGTACACCAGGAGTAGCCATTTCAGCCGACGCCGCGCGCCTTTCACCGCAGTGCTGCACTCCGGACGATGGCGTTGGTGCGACAGGACGCCGAGACGGTCCTGCCGCGGCCGACCGGACGGACAGGCGAAGGTGAATAGGAAGATTTCTCCCAGTCGGGGTCTGAAGCGTTGCGATCGGTGGAAGACGGTGGTTGACTGCTGCACCATGCCAGAACACGAGATAACCGATTGGTCGGGTAGATCGTGAAACATCAAGCCGTGGCAACTCACTCGATGGATGGGCATCCGGTGACGTGGCGGCAACGGTTGGCCAGATGGCTGGACCCCACCGTGGCGCAATGGGCGGTCGCTCAAGAGCAGGGGTCGACCCCACCGGACCCGTCGCCACCACCGGAGCGTGTCGAGACCCTGTGGCCCGCGATCTGCGAGCAGTTCGCGCTGCGCATTCTGGCGTCGGCCTACCAGATGGGCAGCCACCTCGAGGTTGTCGAGGCCGATGAGCAGGATCCCGAGCGGCTCGAGCGGCTCTACCGCATCGACCACGCGAACACCCGCATCCGCCGCCACGCGGAGAACCTGCAGGTTCTGTTGGGACGGCGTGTCGAGGACGCCGACCGGCAGACGGTCGCCTTAGTCGATGTCATTCGGGCCGCGACATCGGCTACCGAGTACTACGCGCGAACTCGTGTCGGACTTGTGGTGGGCCTCGGGGTCGTAGAGTTCGCGGCCGACGACGTGATTCGGGTGCTGACTGAGCTGCTGGACAACGCAACCCGCTTCTCCCCGCCGACCTCGTCGGTGATCGTGTCGTCGTTCATCACCGAGGACGGCAGCGTGCTGCTTCGTGTCGAGGACGCCGGCGTCGGTGTCAGGCCCGACCAACTCGCTGCGCTCAACGCCATGCTGGCCGGGAACACATCGGCGCCGGTCGCGGATAACCCGGCAGCGCATCTGGGTCTTGTCGTCGTTTCGTACCTGGCCCGCGCCCACCACCTGCGGGTCGCGCTGACAAACCGACCCTCGGGCGGCACGACCGCGACCGTGCTGGTTCCCGCGCCGCTGCTATGTGAGATGGCGTCCACACCCCCTCCACCCTCGCATCCCCAACGTGCGGCACCGGTGGCCCACCGCCCGTCGGTTCAAACCGGAGCCCGTGAAGGAGGGGGGCAGGTGGAGGCGTCGCACCCGGGCGCGCAAGCTCCCACCTCTCGCCTGACGCTCGTACATGGCCGGCCGGGCGGCAACGGCCACCGCGTCGCAGCGCAATCGGTCGCCAGTGATGGTGGTCTTCCCCGTCGCGTACCGGAGAGTGTGCGCGCTGACGGCCGCCCCGATGGCGGGATTGAGAACGCCGTTGCCGCATCGGGGCACCGCGCCTCGCCAGATCGGGACACTTGGCCGGACGAGACGGTTGCTTTCGCCGCCGGCGTCACCGATGCACAGGTACCACCAACCGTGAAACCCGAAGGACACCTGCCATGACTCACCCGAACGGCGGCAGCGGCGGACCGCAGGCGGCCGCCTCCGGGCACCAGGATTTCGCGTGGCTGGTGCGCCAGTTCGCCGACGACGTGCCCGGTGTCACCCATGCTTTGATCGTGTCCCTCGACGGTCTGCAGCTCGCCGCTTCCCGCGGGGTTTCCCGGGACTTGGGCGATCAGTTGGCTGCCTTGACCGCGGGGCTGCTCAGCATGGCCGACCGCAGCGCAGATCTGCTCGACCTAGGCGCGTCGGAATATCTGACTGTTCGCCTGCCGCGCGGACACCTCATGTTCATGCGGGTCGGCGATTCCGCGGGGCTGACCGTGGCCGCTGCCGCTGATTGTGACCTGCGGGTCGTCTCCTACCACATGACGCAGTTCGTCGGCGCCGTCGGGCACGTCCTGACCCCGCAGGTCCGCCACGATCTGCACCGCCTCACCGTCAGCCAGCCGCCCGGTTGAGTGGCCAGAGCCGAGGGAGCGAAAGTGCCCACCACCTACTGGAAGGTGCGGCCCTACGTGTTGACCGGGGGACGCGCACGCACCCGGCAGCATCTGCTGGTGCACACCCTGGTGTCGGTGCCGTTCTATGACGCGGTCTTCGCCTCAGGGCTGCTGCCCGAGGCGCGGTCACTGTACGAGCAGGCCCGGCAAACCAGATCGGTTGCCGAACTGTCGGCGGTATGCGGCATGTCGCTGGGCGTGACCCGGGTCGTGGTCGACGACCTCGCCGCCACCGACCGGCTGCAGATCCACGACGGCCACTACACCACCCAGATCGATCTTCACCTCCTGGAGAGACTGCGCGATGGCCTCCGCCAGCTTGCCTGACAGCCCCCTGCTGACCTCGGCGAAGATCGTCATCGCCGGCGGCTTCGGCGTCGGTAAGACCACCTGCGTCCAGTCCATCTCCGAGATTCCCCCGATCAACACCGAGGCGTGGATGACGGCGGCGAGCGAGACGGTGGACCGGCTGGACCCGGGAATCGACAAGACGACCACGACCGTGGCCATGGACTTCGGCCGGCTGACGATCGGCGCCGACCTCGTGCTGTACCTGTTCGGCACACCCGGGCAGCCACGGTTCTGGCCGATGTGGGACGACCTGTGCCGGGGCGCGGTCGGCGCGCTGGTGCTGGCCGACACCCGGAACCTGGAGGCATCGTTCCCAGCGGTCAACTATTTCGAGCAAGACAGCGACGTGCCGTTCGTGGTCTGCGTCAACCTCTTCGACGGCGTGCTGACGCACCAGCTAGAGGACATCCGCGCCGCCCTCACGCTGTCTGCCGAGGTTTCGCTGATCACCTGCGACGCCCGCGACCCGTCGTCGGTCGCCAGGGCCCTGCTGGCAGTCGTCGAACACACGATGGCACGCACCACCGGCGCGGTCCCGGACGCACTCGCGGCCCGGTAGCTCAACCACCTGGAGGCACCAATGCGGAAGATTCTGATCGTGGGGGCCGGACAGTCCGGGCTGCAACTCGGGCTGAGTCTGCTCGCCGAAGGGTACGACGTGACCATCATGTCGGCCCGTACCCCCGATGAGATTCGCCGCGGCTGGGTGATGAGCACCCAGGCGATGTTCGCCGCGGCGCTGGACACCGAGCGTGAGTACGGGCTGGATCTCTGGCAGGAGCAGACACCGCACATCGAGGGGCTGCAGCTGTCCCTGTCCGCCCCACCCGGCGAGCGAGCGCTGCGCTTTTCTGGCCCTCTGGATCGCTACGCGCAAAGCACCGACCAGCGCCTGAAGATGGCCAGCTGGCTGGAGCTGTTTGAGCAGCGCGGCGGCACGGTGCACTACCAGGGTGTGACGACCGCGGACCTGGACGGCCTCACCAAGCTGCGCCGCTACGACCTGACCATCGTCGCCGCCGGCAAGGGCGACCTGGTTGGCGTCTTCGACCGCGACCCGCAGCGGTCGGTGTACACGGCACCCCAGCGAGGACTCGCCGTCGCCTACGTGCACGGCATGACACCGGACCCGCTGTGGCCGGTGCCGCATGTCAGCTTCAACGCCGTCCCCGGACTCGGGGAACTTTTCGTCATCCCCGCACTGACCCTGTCCGGGCCATGCGAGATCCTATTCTGGGAAGCCGTGCCCGACGGCCCGCTTGACCTGTGGAAAGACCGGCGGGACCCGGCCGAGCATCTCAAGCTGACCCTCGAGCTCGTGCGCCAGTACACCCCATGGATCTATGACCGGTGCGCCGACGTGGAGCTCACCGACGGGCGGGCCACCCTGTCCGGTCGATACACGCCAACCGTGCGCCACCCCGTGGCAGAGCTGCCCTCGGGCGGCCTCGTCCTGGGCATGGCCGACGTCGTGGTCGCCAACGACCCCATCACCGGCCAGGGCAGCAACACCGCCGCCAAGTGCGCCTACTCATACCTCGGATCCATCCTGGAGCGGGGGGACCAGCCGTTCGACGGACCCTGGATGACTCAGACGTTCGAGCGGTTCTGGGAAAGCGCCGGGCAGGCCGTGACCACCTGGACCAACGCCATGCTCCAGCCGCTACCCCCGCACGTACAGCAGATCCTCGCGGCCGCCTCCACCAACCCGACCATCGCCCGCCGGTTCGCCAACGGCTTCTCCGACCCCAACGACTTCCAGAACTGGTTCATGACACCTGACGCCGCGGACACCTACCTGGCCACACTCGCCGCCAACTGATCCACCGACCACAGCGTCCGCCGGTACATCACTCCGAAGCGACTTACGGCGGGCTGTCTCGCTGATCGTCCCACCGAAGATTCGTCGATGCCTGGCCCCGGTATGACCTCCCCCCTGTCGCTTGCCCGGAGGAGTGGTTGCCGCCGGCCGGTGATCTCGCGGAGCACCTCGTCGGGCACGGGCTGGTTCGGCTGTGATGTCTCTGCCGACCCCGACGTCTGTCAACAACCTGCCGGCGCGGCTTCGGTGGGCTCTCGAGAATGTGTCGGTAGAAGCGTTGGCGAGGCGTCATGTCGGGGGCACGGCGGCCGTCCTGCCGTTATTGAGCTTGCGCTGGTACTCGAGCGGACAGCACCGCCTTGGCTTCCCGCGTTGCGGACGCCAGTTACCGCCCAGCGCAGCGGCGGCCACGGCCTTGATCTCGGCCTGCACGTGCGGGAGCGGGAGCCACATCGCGGTGGGAAAGTGAGGCCAATGTGCCGTTCAGACCCGGTACACCGCAGTCACCCGTGCGGTGGTCGTGCCGGGTCGGCGCCGGGCGCTGAGGCGCGGCCGGGTCGTGTGGTGGCCATGGATCCCGCGAGGGACGCTGCATGGCCGCATCGAGGTCCAACTGTCTGAACGGCAGTCATGTCTTGGGGCAGTCGGCAACCGCCGCTTCGATGACGCCGTCAAGTTCGCTGACCGGCTGCTGCGCCTCACCAACCTGGGGCTATCGATGGGGGCTTTCGCGCAGGAACCCGGTAATCCCCTAACGCCAAACGCCGCCGATGCCCTAACCCGGCGGGATAACGCTGGGGTGCACCCCCGATGCCCGATACCGCTGTTCAACCTACGGTCGATCGTGGGTCGGGTGAGCTTGCCTGGACCACGTCCTAAAACATCAATCGATGGGACCGGCAACATGAGTGAAAGCGCCAGCACAAATTCAACCGCCGACGTGAACTCCACATCTGCCGCCGATTGGACCGGCAACACGGAGGTAACTGCCGATGCGAACTCGACGACCAGTCTGGAGTCCACCGCCAACGCGGGGTCGACCGCCGAGATGGGCGTAACCGCTGGGATGGCGTCGCCGCAGAGCCTGCAGGACTTCGTATTCGGCCTGCTCAGCAACGTCGACGCCCGGGCGGCGTACGAGGCGGACCCGCAAGGTGCGCTGGACGGCGCGGGCCTCAACGACGTGAACCCGGCCGACGTGCAGGACATCGTTCCGCTGGTCGCTGACTACGTTCCTGTCCAGGGCGTCACGTCCCTTCTTGCCGGAGACAGCCTCGGAGTTAGCGCGGGTGCCACCGTCGACGGACTGGCGCTCGGCGGCGTGGCCGGCACCCTCGACAGCACCTTGGGCGGCCTCGGCCTCACCGGTGTGACCGGCGACGTGGGCGCCACCCTCGACAGCGTGAGCCTCAGCAGCGTGACCGGCGCCCTGGACAACACCGTCGGTGGACTCGGTGTCAGCGCAGTCACCGGCGGCCTGGGCGGCACGGCGCACGGCGTCACCGCCCTGGCAGCCGGCGTGATCGGTGACGTCGGTGGCACCCTGGACGGCACGGTCGGCGGGCTCGGTGCCAGCGGCGTGATCGTCGACGTCGGCGGGACATTGGACGGCACGGTCGGCGGGCTCGGTGTCGGTGGTGTGACGGGCGATCTGGGCGGCACGGTGCATGGCGTGACCGGCCTGGCTGGCGGCGTCACCGGTG
>NZ_JBSFYQ010000055.1:0-23183 GCF_053599855.1 Micromonospora sp. NPDC005161 | reverse complement strand
GTCGGCGGGCTCGGTGTCGGTGGTGTGACGGGCGATCTGGGCGGCACGGTGCATGGCGTGACCGGCCTGGCTGGCGGCGTCACCGGTGACCTCGGCGAGACTCTCGACGGCACCGGCGGGCTCGGCGTGAGTGGCGTGATCGGTGACCTGGGCGGCCCGTTGCACGGCATCGGCAGCATCGCGGGGGACCTCGGTGTAACCGGCGACGCGCATGCCAGCGTGGATGGCGGGCTCCTGGGCGCCTAACCGGAGGCCTGCTTTGAGCTGGGACTTTGAGTAATGCGGGGGCCGGGGTCGCGTTCCATCGCGCCGTTCCCGGCCTCCGCAATGGCTTTGCCGGGGCCTCGTTGACGTGCGGTGCGGCTGGCGGGCGAAACCCGGCCGGCCGTTCGCTGCGTCGGGCCGGCTCTCTACGACCCAGGGGCGTCACCGTACAGGTCGCCGCACACGTCCAGAACGTCAAGCCGCGCCTGGGCGATGCCAGCGCTCGTGTCCGGCCCGGGCGCTGCACTGGCCGCTCCCGCCACCATTACCAAATCCCGTGTCAAGCGTCCGTTTCGGCTGACAACCCCGGCAGCCAGGCGACTGTCCACTGGCTGGCAGTGATCGCTTGCGAAGGCAGCGCCCTCACGGTCGCGCGCTCGCGACCGTTGCGCTCGATCCGTCCACGCATTCTCCAGACCTTGTCGGGTGGTCGGGGCCACGAACGGGAGTCGCCTGCCGCCTGTTCGTGCCATCGGCCGGGTGGACTTTTGGCTGATGGTGAGTAAGGTCGGCTAGCTGTCCGCACCTGTGCCCTGCAAGGAGGCCGGCGACCGTGGCCGAGAAATCGACGGCTGGTTCGGCCGATGCGGCTGCCCAAGATCACGACGACGCGGCGAGTGTCGTAGACAGCTGGATCTCTCGCCAGTCGCGGCTGGCAGTAGGTGAACCCGACTCCTTGGACAGGCGGCAGGAGGCTGCCGCGCCGCAATGGCATGAGGAGCTGCCGGACGAGTACGAGGAGTCGTACGGTCCCGCGGACACGTACCAGGAGCACGAAGCGCGACACGCAAGGCACCGGGCAGACCCGCAGTACGAGGGTGAGTACGAGCAGTACGACGCGGCCTACCCTCAGCACGAGCATGCCTACCAACCGTCAGACCCGCTGGGCTACCCCGAACCGGCCTACGACGAGCCCGACCATACCTATCTGTCCGACGGACACGACCAGGCCCATCGGGAAGAACGCCGGGCCCAAGAGCCGTACGAACCGACGGATGCCACTTCGGTCCACGAGGACGCGCGCGGCGCGCAATTGGAAAGGTATGCCGCACCGGGTGCGATCTACCCCCACGGGAAGTACCCCGACCACGATTACGCCGGCCGCAACGGGTATCACCGCGAGGAGTCCGACCCGCAGGACCCAGGGGCGAACGAGGGGCGGCCGCGAAGGAGGCACCATCGGAACGTTGCTGCCCGCTCACGGCGGGCCAGCCGGCGGCGGCGCTGGCTGATCCCGGTCGGAGGGCTCGCGGTGGGGGCGCTGCTATGCGTTCTGGCATTCACGTGGGGGCCGGGCCGGCCGCCGGCAGGCACCTTGCCGATATCGGCGGCCACCACCCCGTCGGACGCGTTCGAGCAACCGATTACCCTCTCGGAGATACCGTCGACGGCGCCAACCTCCGCGGCACCCCGCAGGTCCTCCGCGACGCCAAGCGCCACGCCGTCGGTCACGCCGTCCGCCACCCCCAGCGCCACACCGTCGGTCACGCCTTCCGCCACGCCGACGTCCACCGCGGCCACGCCGACACCGACCCGCAGCTCGGGCCCAATCCTGCTCGGCCCCTCGAGCCGCCGCGGGGTGGCGAACATGGCCCAGCGGTACTGCGATCGGTACACGGGAGGCTCAGCGGACCCCCGCAATGACGGCCGTTGGCAATGCGTGGGGCTTGTCTCCGCGTCCCTCGTCGACATGGACGTCGCCTGCCGCGACACGTACGATTCGGGCGCCTACGCACGGACATCGAATCCCGGTGATCCGTACGCCTGGCGATGCTACCGCTGACCTGGCCATCCGCACTGGGGACTCCTGCCCGATCTGTGACCGGCGCCGGTCATGGTAGGACTGTCAGCGGGGCTGACCGCAGGAGTGCGAACTTCATGATCAAGCGCCGTCGGGAAGCCGAACACACCTCCTCGGTATCAGCTACGCGGCCTAGGAGTATTTGTTGATCAGGCCGTTGAGGATCTTTCCGTCAGGACCGACCGGCCTCGGCCGACTGGGTGTTCGACCGACGCCGGATGGTCTCCGAGTTCGGTCGCGGGTCCCCGTCGTCTCACCGGGGCCTGCCGCGCTCGCGACGCTGATCTTTGCTCGGTGGCCTTCTCCACCGCGTCGGGGGCCGCGACGGGTGGTGTGGTGCGGCTCGCCGCGGTGTTTACCAGATCCGGCAGGTCCCGCCCAGCAACCAGGGGTAGCTCTCGCGTGACATCCGCAGTCGGCCCCGGCTCGCCCGCCAGGTCGGCGACTCGGGCGACACCTGCCCGCCCCGTCGCGGTTCGCGGCATCGGTGCCGCGCGGCGGGTCGTTGCCGGCGGCGCGTCGGCCGGCTCCGCGACGGAGTCTGGCGCGTCCGTGGTCGACGGCGATTCCGCCCGGCTGGTGGCGGACCGGCCTGCTGTGGTGCGCGGCTTTCGGCGCGGTGGGGTTGCCGGCAGGAGCGGGGCGAGTTCCGCGTGCAGCGCCGCCCAGTCCGAGGCGGGGAGCGGGTCGGGCTGATCCGTGGTCGAGGTGAGCTGGCCCGCGCCTTCGGACCGCTCCACCTGCCGGTCGGTACGGTCCGGCGTCACCGCCCGGGACCGCTCCGATCCCGAGCCCTTGGCACCGTCTCCCGCCTGCTGCACGGCGTCTCCGGCCGGCTCTGGCCGCACTGAGCCGCCGGAGGCCCCGTCCGCCGCGGGGGCTACGGGGGCCGCGTCCAGGAGCGGCTCGGGGGCGTGGGCCAACAGCCGCTCCGGCGCGTCGGCGAGCAGCCGCACGGCCGAGGCTAATGCGACGGGGTCGGGGTGGCCGGCCCGACGCCACCGCCGGCGGCGGCCAGCAGCCGGCAGGTTCCCGGCCAGCACACGCGCAGGTGCCAGATCGGCGGCGATCAGCGCGGTGAGCCCGTCGTAGTCCGCCTGCTCGGCCAGCCGCAGGGCGATCTCGTCGAGGTCGTACACCGCCAGGGCGATGTCCGCGGTGGTGGCGTCCAGTGCCCGGCTGATCTTGCGGCGCAACACCTTACTGAGCGCCACCTGCCGCCGCTCGGCGCGAATCTGCGCGCGGGCCGCGTCGAGCGAACCGTACAGCCCGAGGCCGGGATCGGCCTTGGCCAACGAGCGGGCGCGGCGGGTCAGCCACGGGTGTCGCAACCAATGCCCGACCGGTTCGTACCCCGGCGTCGTGGGTGGCAGCTGCTGCCTGGCGCGCAGCCGATCCCGCCGCTGATTCTCGCTGCTCATCAGCCACACCAGATAACCGAGCAGCGACATTCCCGCGTAGAAACCGCCTTCGAGGTGGTTACTGTGAGCCAGCCAGTTGAAGGCGACCGCGGCGGTGGCGATGCCGGCCGACAGCACCCGGGACAGCATCGCCCCTTCGCCTAGTCGACGGCGTACGTCAGCGTTCGCGAGCACCACGACGCCACCCAGCTCTAACGCCCCAACCGCGGGAAGGGCGACGTACCACGGCATGCCGAGCCCTTCCATCGCCCCGGACACCTGGCCACCGAGCGCGATCAGCAGCACGACAACGTAGAACCCGGTGCGCAACACGGCAACGTGCCGCATCGCCTTGGCCAGCTCCGCGTCCCACACCTCCGGCGGCCCGGCGCCTGACGCCCCGCCCTTGGCGCCTGAGGCCCCGCCAATGGAGTCTCCGCCGGTCATCCGAATCTGGTCCGGTTCCTGGAACACGCCGAGCAGGTTCCTCTCTCACCCCGGCCCCGGCCTGACCGGCGCCGCGGCCGCCCAACCCGGCGGTGCCGCCCGCCTAGTCGTACCAGAGCCGCGCTCCGGCTGCCGGCCGTCGTCCGTCGCATGCTACAAGGTTGCGGGCCGAATTGGAGTTTCTCAGATACCACGCCGAGTGCGTCGGGTCGCCCCTCCCGCGCCACACCGATGGCGACCGGAGCGGGCACCAGGTCACGCAGCACCCAGGCTGCCGCCCCGACACCGGGGTGACCATGGGCGGCCGTCTGCACCACATTTTCGGACGGCATAACGCGAAGCTCGCCGTCGGCGCTGTTCGGTCGCCCAGCCTGGACCGACCAAACTCGGCGTTGCCAACAGCGGCATCAGCGGCAACCGGATCCTGGATAGCAGCACTGGCACCGGGATCGGTGGCCCGAACGCGTTCGCCCGTCTGTCCCGGGACATGCTGACCACGTCCGGGGCGCGCACGGTCATCCTGCTCGAGGGCGTCAACGACATCCTCAACCTCGAACACCCCGACCCGGAGACTCTGAAACTCGCCCTGCGGCACATCGCCGCCCAGGCACACGCGAAGGGGCTGCGGATCGCCGTCGGAACCATCACGCCGATCAAGGGATGGCGCTCCTACATCGAGGAACGGGACAAGTTGCGGCAGGCCGTGAACGAGTTCATCCGCACGAGCGGCGACTTCGACGTCGTCGTCGACTTCGACGCGGTGGTGCGTGACCCGGCCGACCCGCAACAGATCAACCCGCCGTACGACTCGGGCGACCACCTGCACCCGTCAGACGCAGGCTACCGCGCAATGGCCGAGGCCATCGACCTCGGCGCACTCTGAGTGTTGGGCTGAGTGCAATGCCGTTGCTTTGGGCCTGGCTGACCGACTAGGTCGAGGACGCGCCAAACGTTCTTCGCCTCCGACAACACATGCCCGATCTGCCGCGCCGGCTACCAGTCGTCGTGCATCCACCGCGAGCCGGTCGGCGGGCTCGGCGCCCAGGCCGAGTACCTGCGTGTTCCGCTGGCCGACGGCACCCTCGTCGCCACGCCGGACATTCCCTCGGACGACCTGATCCCAAGCTTCCTTGCCGCCTCCGACGTGCTCGGCACCGGCTGGTTCGGTGCCGTGGCGGCCGAGGTCGGCCCGGGCAAGACCGTCGCGGTGGTCGGTGACGGTGCGGTCGGTCTACTCGCCGTGCTGGCGGCCAAGCAGCTCGGCGCGGGACGCATCATCTCGATGAGCAGGCATGAGCCGCGCCAAAAGCTCGCAGCGCACTATGGTGCGACCCACATCGTCACCGAACGCGGCGACGACGGCGTCGCACGGATCAAGGACCTCACCGACGGCCTCGGGGCGCACTCGGTCATCGAGGCGGTCGGCACCCAGGAGTCGATGATGCAGGCCATCAGGGCCACCCGTGCCGGCGGCCACGTCGGCTACGTCGGAGTCGCCCACGACGTCGAACTGCCCGGTGAGGAGCTGTTCTTCTCCCACGTGCACCTGCACGGCGGCCCCGCCCCGGTACGCCGTTTCCTGCCCGAGTTGATCGACCTGATCGGGACCCGGCAGATCGACCCGGGCAAGGTCTTCGACCTCACCCTTCCCCTCGATCAGGCCGCCGAGGGGTACCGGGCGATGGACGAGCGCCGCGCCATCAAGACCCTCCTCAACCCCTGACGAGCTGCGCCCCCCCGGAAGGCCGCCGCCCTGGCAGCGCACACACCGCGCTGAGTGAGCTCAACCCGGAACGAACCAACGATGGACAGGACGGCCGGCGGCAGCTTCACGGGCAGGGTCGCATTCGTGACGGGTGCGGCGAACGGGAACGGTCGCGCCACCACGCTCGCATTCGCACGCGAAGTTGTGCCGGTGACTCCGCGACGGCGTACGCAGGCACGGATGGCTTCCCGCCAAGGGGAGGGCCAACGCCCGGCCTCGTCGTCGAGTTCGGCGAGGGTGCCGGTTGGCGCGTCCTGGGGCCGCATCGAGTGCTGCACCACGTGATCGGCTACGCAGCCGGTGTCGCGCAGCAGGTCGTTGCGGCGCCGGTCGAACCATGCCCAGCCCAGCCCAGCCGGCGTGCTGCCGGCGCAGCTAGACGTGACGTCCTCAACGAGCACCGGACGGTCTCCGACATGGCTCCGGGTTACCTGATGGGGTTGGCGGGCCGCGCGTCGGTCAGGATGCTCGATGGTGGCGGCTCGTGTAGCCGTCGTCGTAGCTCGGCGGCGCGGTGGGAGTCGGTCATCATGACGGCGGCGGTGGTGGCTGTCAGGATGGTCAGTGCCCACAGCGGTGGCAGTGGGCTGGTCATCGGCGCGAAGATTGCCACGAGCAGGATTCCGGTGGCCCGGATCCAGCGGATCTCGCGCTGGGTGCGCCACCAGAATGCCTGGTTGGCGAGGAGATAGACGAGCACTCCGGCGAAGAGGGTGGCGTGCCCTAGCGGGGTGCGCGCTGGTCCTGACGGGTCGCTGATCACGTCGAGGGTCTTCCGCAGGCCGAAGGCGAGCAGTATCAGTCCGACGATCATGGGCAGGTGCAGGTAGGTGTAGGCGTCGCGGGCCAGCGCGGCCCGCTGGTTGCCGGTGCGGTCTTGCATGACGCGCTCTCCGACGATCGCGTCCGTGTCGAAGTACGCCCACCAGAGTGTGGCCAGTAGGACCATGCTGGTGGCGATGGCGACGATGACCGACCAGGAGATCGCGCGGCCGAAGACGGCCACCCCTGCCGAGATGATCGATTCGCCCAGTGCGACAAGGATGATCAGGGCGTACCGGTCGGTCCAATGCTTGGCCGAACTCACGCGCCAGAACTGCCGGACGACGAGGTAGCCCCCGGCGAGGTCGACGACGATGGCCATCAGCCAGAGGCTTGCCACGAGCTGGTTCAGCCCTTCGGGGGCATGCGGCCGCGAGGATGCCAGCGAGGCGAGCAACAGCAGGACGAGCGCCGCCACGGTCGCAATGCTCGCCCGCAGCAGTTGGGCCTGTGGTAGCCGGTCCGGGCGGACGACCAGCCGAAGCGTGCTCAGGTGCAGCACGCGCAGCACGATATAGCAGAGCACGACGATCATCGGGCCGGGCAAGCCGTCGGGTACCACGTCGAACGCCTGTGGGATGGCGATGCCGATCGTCAGGGTCAGGGCGACGACCAGTAGGACGCTCAACCGCACGGGGACGGACTCGCTGCGAAGGACGTTTCCCACCTGGGTGTGAAGGGACCAGGCGACCCAGAGCAGGGTGAGCACCGCCAGGGCCTGGGCGACCCCGACCCCGGTGGGGTGTCGGGTCATCAACACGGTGACCTGGATGAACGTGTAGACGACCACCAGATCGAGGAACAGTTCCTTTGGTGTGACTCCGGTAGCCGCGGCGCGGACCGACGCCTCCGCCGCCTGCCTGTGCAGCACATGATGCCGCTGGCGGAAGACGGTGAGGTCGGCCAGGACCATGCTGGTGAGAACGGCGGCGAGCAGGCCCACCGCGCCTACCGGCGGTAGGCGGACCGCAACCGGAACCAAGGCGGTCACCAGGACGATCCCCAGCAACGGGCTACGACCCAGCAGGCGGATGGTGCGGTGCTCGAGCGCCACCAGACCGAGTAGGTAGAAGAGGACACCTCCGTAGAGGACGAACGTGCTCAGTTGGTCCCACCGGTACGCGGTGGCGGGCTCGACGGAACTGAACGCGCGTTTGAGCCCCAGCGCGATGAGGACGAGACCGACGATCATGACAACGTGCAGGACGCTATACGCGTCCCGGCCCAGTCGTGATCTGGTGGCTGTCGGCTGGTGCTCCAGCGCCCGCTCCGCGGCGAATCCGGCGATGTCGAAGTAGCGCCACCAAAGCACGGCCACGACGACGAGGCCCAGGGCGGAACCTCCGATGACCGACCAGGTGATCGGAGGGTCGCCGATGAGGCCACGGCTGGTGCCGATCGAGATGATTGTCTCGCCAAGCGCGATGAGCATGATCAGCCGGTGCCGCTCGGCCCAGTGCGGCACGGACGCGATCCGCCAGTTGCCAGCGCCGAGCGCGCGCACGCCGATGAAGTCGACGACGGTGGCGGCGAAGAAGAGGGTCAGTCGGACGGTCCCATCGTCGACGTCCGGCGGCAGGTGGAGAGGGAGCAGCGCACCGCACAGCAGCAGGACGGCGCCGCCGGAGAACGGCAACCATGCGCGTAGAAGGGGTCCTCGAGTCCCGCCTGAAATGGTGTACGTCAAACTCATCAGCGCGCCGAACTGGGCCAGCAGGAACGCGACGACGAAGATCAACGGCCCGAACAGGCCACCTGGCCGATCGGCGAAGATCACCGGCGCGGCAATCCCGATCACCAGGATGGTCGCGGCTGCCCCGAAAATGAGTGGCCGCATGAATCCCCGGTCCAACCTGACGACGTTGCCGAGCAACGTGTAAGAGCTCCAGCACCGCCAAAGCAACAGGACCACCAGCACGCCCTGGAACAGGCCCTCGATTCGGAAGTTCTCCGCCATGAGGTCCGTCACGCTCAGGAACGCGTATACGAACACCAGGTCGAGGAACAGCTCCAACCGGGTCACCCCGACGCCCCCGGTGGATAGCTGAATGCCTCCGAAGAATCGCGCAGCCACATGCAACGCCGACCGACCCCTGGTCACTCCTCACACTGTGCCATCCGGTCCGAGCCGGAGGACGGGTTTCGTCCGCCGGCTGCAGGTGGCCGGGGTCGCATCCGCCAGGTACCTGCACAGACGTGACAACGCTCGCCCGCGCAGACGAGCAACATCAGATCCGACTCGGACGGGAATTCCAGCCCTCGCACGTCAGGTCCAGCTCTCCCACGTGCAGCTGATTCTTCGACCGTCGCCACGCCGGCCGAGGTCGAGCTGCTCCTCGCCGGGCTGCCCCGGCCAGTCCAGGACCTCGTACCCGATGCTGCGCAAGCAGGCCGAGGCGTCCTTCGCCGCACTCCGCGCCGCCTGAGCGACCATCCCCCACGGCGGGGCGCAGGCCGCGTCCGTCGACGTGAACGAGGAGCAATGACCGACGACATCGGTTTCGTGGTCGGACGACGCCCTGCAGGTGATTCTAAAAGACGACTCGGATCGGGTGCCGTTCGGCGGGGCGTCCATCGTGATGTGTCGGGTCGGTCAAGATCCTGCCCGTCTTAGGGCGATGTGCCCCCGCGGTCTGACAAACCGCCCCTGACCCGGGGATCGCTGCCGGGCTGCTCGCGGTCGAGCAGGGCTCCGACTGGAGGGGCCCCGATGATCGAGTCACTGGGCACCTGGCCCTTCAGGCCTACGCCCGCCGGCCCAGGGGCAGGACGACGATACCGTCGTCGTCACTGTGAACCGCGGCGCCGGGATCGAAGGTGCAGTTTCCGAATGCCACCGGCACGTCCCGCTCGCCGGCCCCGGTCTTGGCGCTCTTGCGCGGGTTGGTGCCGAGTGCCTTGATGCCGATCGGAAGGGCGCGCAGGGCGGCGACATCGCGGACGGCGCCGTTGATCACCACACCCGCCCAGCCGTTCTCCGCCGCCATACCGGCGATCACGTCGCCCATCAGAGCCGTGTGTACGGACCCGCCACCATCCACCACCAGCACCCGCCCCTCACCCGGTGCGGAGACGACCGACTTCAGCAGGGCATTGTCCTCAAAGCACCGCACGGTGACTGCCGGTCCGCGGAAGGCGTGGAAGCCGCCGAACTGGCGCAGCTGCGTGTCGCACGAGCCGAGTTCGTCCATGTACCGGTCATAAAGGTCCGCGGTGGGCGTCCGCATGGTTCGTCCTTCCCTCACTTCGGGTATCGGATTCCGGGGCGGTGAACGGGCGTAGGCCGGTGGCGGCGACGGCCGCTGGTGCGGTTCGAGGCTGGCACGGGGGCACCCTTCCGCTCCGGCTGGTTCGGGAAGGTGCCCCCGTGGACGGCAGGAGACGTCACACCCCGTCGATCTTGACGGCGAGCACCGGGCAGCGGGCGCCGAGCAGGATCTCCTGCGCGGTGGAGCCCATGATCAGCTTGCCCACCGGCGTCCGGTGCCGGATCCCGATCACCACCAGCGACACGTCCTCGGACTCGGCCAACTCGACGATCTCCTCGGCCGCGTCACGGCCCCGCACCAACTGCCGGACGCTGTGCCGCACGCCCAGCCCGGTCAGCTCCCGGCGGACACGCTCGAGGTCGTGGTCCTGAGCGAACCGCGGGTCGACGTACGCGTCCCCCGCGCGAGGTGTTGACCACGAGCACCGGCTCATCGCGGAACCGGGCCTGCTCAACCGCCGCGCACAGGACCGCCTCGCCCAACTCCGACGGCACGTACCCCACCAGCACGGTCATCCGGTCGCCAACCTTTCACGAAGCGGTCGTACGAGGAACCGGCCGAGTAGCGGCCAGAGCAGCACCACCAGCACGGTGGCGTAGATCAGCCAGGACACCCAGCCACCGAGCAGACCGGAGAGGTCGCCACCGGCGAGCTGCAGCGCCCGCCGGCCCTGAAGTTCCGCCCGGGGGCCGAGGATCACCCCGACGATCAGCGGCAGGATCGGCAGCCCGAAGCGCCGCATCCCGAACCCGATCAGGCCGAGGGTCAGCAACAGGAACAGGTCGAACGGCTGAGCGTTGACCGCGTACGCGCCCATCGAGGCGAAGAAGATGATCCCGGCGTAGAGGTACGGCCGCGGAACCCGCAGCAGCCGGGCCCAAGCGGGCGCGAGCGGCAGATTGAGCACGAGCAACAGCAGGTTGCCGACGAAGAGGCTGGCGATCAGGGTCCAGACCAGGCCGGACTCTCGCTCGAAGAGCAGCGGACCGGGCTGGATGCCGTACTGCTGAAAGGCAGCCAGCATGACCGCGGCCGTGGCATTGGTCGGCAGGCCGATCGCCAGCATGGGCACCAGCGTCCCGGCGGCGGAGGCATTGTTGGCCGCCTCCGGCCCGGCGACACCCTCAATCGCGCCCTTACCGAACTCCTCCGGGTGCTTCGACAGTTTCTTTTCGGTCGCGTATGACAGGAAGGTCGGGATCTCCGCCCCGCCAGCCGGCAGCGCCCCGAACGGGAACCCATACGCGGTGCCGCGCAGCCAGGGCTTCCAGGACCGCTTCCAGTCCTGCCGGCCCATCCAGGGGCGGCCCACCGGGATCACCTCGGCGGCCTTGCGCCGCAGGTGCGCGGCGATCCAGAGCGCCTCGCCGACGGCGAAGATGCCCACCGCGACCACCACCACGTCGATGCCGTCGGCGAGTTGCGGGATGCCGAAGGTGAGCCGCTGCTGGCCGGTCTGGTCGATCCCGATCACGCCGATGGCCAGGCCGATCAGCAGCGAGGCGAAGCCGCGCACCCGGGACGCGCCGAGCACCGCGGTCACCGCCACAAACGAGAGCAGCATCAGCGCGAAGTAGTCCGGCGCGCCGAGACTGATCGCGAATGCCACCACCGGCGGGGTGACCACGACCAGCAGCAGGGTGGCGATGGTGCCGGCGACGAAGGAGCCGATCGCGGCGGTGGCCAGCGCCTGCGCGGCCCGACCCGCCTTCGCCATCTTGTTGCCCTCGATCGCGGTCACCACGGAGGACGACTCGCCGGGGGTGTTCAGCAGGATCGACGTGGTCGAGCCGCCGTACATGCCGCCGTAGAAGATGCCGGCGAACATGATGAACGCCTGCGTCGGCTCCATCCCGTAGGTGACCGGCAGCAGCAGCGCGACCGTCATCGCCGGACCGATGCCCGGCAGCACACCGACGGCGGTGCCGATGGTCACGCCGAGCAGCGCGATCAGCAGGTTCATCGGGGTCAGCACATTGGCGAACCCGTCGAGCAGGTGGCCGAAATTGTCCATCAGAGGATTCCTTGCAGGACGCCGGCGGGCAGGTTGACACCCAGCCCGATGGCGAACGTGTAGAAGGTGATCAGCGACAGGGCGACGGCGATCAGCAGGTTGCGGATGTAGTGCCGGTTGCCCAGCGCGAATGCCGAGCCCCAGAACAGCAGGGTGCCGCTGATCACCCAGCCGAGCCGGTCGATCAGCACCGCGTTGACCAGGAAGGCACCGATCAGCAGGAGGACCGTCCGCCAGTCGATCGGGCTGCTCAGGTCGACGTCCTCGCCGGCCTCCGGCTCACCCGCGCCGCCGCGGGCCACGTCCACCGCGTAGATCGCGGCGACCACCAGCAGTAGTGCGCCGAGCAGGATCGGCACCGGCTTCGGCCCGATCGGGTCGGCGCTGCTGATCGCGTGCCCGATCCGGATCGCGTCGACGATGACCAGTGCGCCGACCACGGCGAGGACCGCACAGACGCCGTACTGCGCCCGGTCCGGCTTCGCCGTCCGCGCCGCGCCGTGGAGGGCGTCGGCAACCGGCGGCCGGTCGTCGGCCGCTGTCGGCCGCGCCACCGCAGGCAGGTCCGGCGTACGCTCTGCGGTCGTCTCGGCTTCCCTTGCGGGAGACACCGGATCGGCAGCCTCCGCGGTCGGCTGCGTCGGGATCGGCGGTACGACGGAAGCGCTCGCCTCCGGCGCCGCCGGGCGGGGCGGCGGGTCGCCGCCCCGGTCCGGTCGGGTCGTCATGCCGGTCACGCCAGCCCGAGCTGCTTGAGCAGGTCGGCCACGGACGTGTCCTGCTCGGTGAGGAAGGTGGCGAAGGCGTCACCGGTCACGAAGGCGTCGCTCCAGCCCCGCTTGGCCAGCTCGGCCTTCCACTCCTCGGACTCGTGCATCTTCGTCAACGCGTCGATCCAGACCTTCTTGTCGCCGTCACTGATGCCGGGCGGGGCGACGATGCCGCGCCAGTTCGTGAAGACCAGGTCGATTCCGGAGGCCTTGAGGGTCGGCACCTCCTTGAGCGCCGCGATCGGCTGCTCGCTGGTCACCGCGAGGACGCGGAGCTGGCCCGCCTCGACCTGGTCGAGGAACTCGCCGAAGCCGCTGGCGCCGAAGGCCACCTTGCCACCGAGCACCGCCGGCAGCAGTTCACCGCCGCCGTCGTACGAGACGAAGTTGACCTGGCGCGGGTCGATGCCGACCGTCTTGGCGAGCTGCATGGGCAGCAGGTGGTCCGGGCCGCCCGGCGAGGAACCGCCGCCGACGGCAATCTTCTTCGGGTCCTTCTTCCAGGCGGCGACCAGATCGCCGATCGTCTTGTACGGCGAATCCTTCGGCACCACGATGGCACCGGCTTCCTCGATCATCTTGGCCAGGGGGGTCGTCTGGGTGAGCGTCGCGGACGACTTGGAGGTGTAGGAGGCACCGACCACGCCCAACCCCATCTGCATGGCGAGCTTGCCGTTGCCCTTCTCATTCACCATCCGCTGGAGGCCAACGGTGCCGCCCGCACCGGGCAGGTTGAACACCTGCACGCCGGTGGCGATCTTCGCGTCCTCCATCACCTTGGCGGCGGTACGGGCTGTGGTGTCGTACCCGCCACCGGGGGTGTTCGGCACCATGATCCGCAGGCCGGCGACCGGCTTTCCGTCATCGCCGGACCCGCCCTCGTTCTGTCCGGCGGTGGCGCCGCAGGCGCCCAGCGCCAGCGCCGTCGCGGCGGCGACCCCCATGACCAGCACGTTTCTCCGAGTTGCCATTATGTTTCTCTTTCGTTTCGAAGGAGTCCGGCGGCAAGATGATGGCCTCCGGGCGGACTCCGTGTCTGCCTTCTGTCACCAGCGGAAATTGAGGTCTTTGTGGTCGCGATCACTTCCCGCCGCCGCTCCCTGGCCGGGCAGTTGCTGGTCCTCCAGCTCGCGATCATCGTCGTGGTGCTGCTGGCCGTGGCCGCCGTGTCCCTGGCTCAGTCGGCGGCGACCTTCAACCGGGTGGAGGGCCGCCGCGTCGCCGCCCTCGGCGAGCAGCTCGCCGGCAACCGGCTGCTGCGCGACCGCCTCACCCAGCCGGCGCCGGCGGAGACGATCGCGCCGCTGGTGCAGAACGTGCGGACCGAGGCCGCCGTGACCACGGTCAGCGTCGCCGACGCCCGCGGCCGGGTGGTCAGCTCCACCAACCCCACCCTGGTGGGCGCCGCGGTAGTGCTAGGCGATCCCCGAGTAACCGACGGCCGTAGCTGGTTCGGCGAGCTGGAGGTCGACGGATCGCGGGAACTGGTGGCCCAGGTTCCGGTGCTCGGCGACCGCAAGGAAAACCTCGGCCGCTACCTGGGTGCCGTGGTGATCGGTGAGGCCTCACCGACTTGGTCAGAGCGAATGGTCGGCGCCTCCTCGTACCTCTTCACCTATCTCGGCATCGCCAGCGCTCTCGGGGTGGTCGGGTCCTGGCTGCTGGCCCGGCGGATCAAGCGGCAGACCCTGGGCCTGGAGCCGCGAGAGATCGCCGGGCTGGCGGAGCACCGAGAGGCGCTGCTGCACGGCATCGCCGAGGGCGTCATCGCGCTGGACCCGCAACTGCGGATCACCCTGGTGAACGCCGTCGGGCGGCGGCTGCTCGACCTGCCCGAGCACTGCCTCGGGCGCAGCCTCGCCGACCTGCGCATCTCCGGCCGGCTGCGGGACGTGCTGGCCGGCACCAGCGACGGTCCGGAGGCCCGCGACGAGGTCGTCGTCCGCGCCGGCCGGGTGCTGGTGATGAACCGGATGACGGTCAACAAGGACGGTCGCCGGCTCGGTTCGGTGACCACGCTGCGGGACCGCACCGAGCTGGCCCGGTTGGAACGGGAGATCGGGTCATTTCGCAGCACCGCGGAGCTGCTCCGCGCGCAGACTCACGAGTTCGCCAATCAGTTGCACACCATCTCCGGGCTGATCCAGATCGGCGAACACGACGAGGTGGTCCGGTACGTGGAGGCGCTGAGCCGGCACCGGGCGTCGCTCGACCTGACCGTGACCAGCCGGATCCACGACACCGCGGTCGCCGCGCTGCTGATGGCGAAATCCGCGGTGGCCGCCGAGCGTCGGGTGGAGCTGCGGGTCTCCGAACGGACCAGCCTGGAGCGGATGGAGCCGGAGATCACCGCGGACGTCGCCACGGTGCTGGGCAACCTGGTCGACAACGCCGTGGATGCCGTCGCCGCCGGCAGGGACGCCGGCCCGGCCGGCGGCGGCACCGGTGCGGCGGACGGACCCGCCTGGGTGGAGGTTGAGCTGCGCCAGGACGCCTCGTCCGTGGAGATCGTCGTCCGGGACTCGGGGCCGGGGATCGCCCCGGAGCTGGCCCAGGAGGTCTTCACCCAAGGCTTCACCACGAAGGCGGCGCAGGGCGGCGAGCGCGGTATCGGGCTGGCGCTCACTCGGCTGGTCTGCAATCGGCGCGGCGGGGAAATCGCGGTGACGAACACCGAGGAGGGCGCGATGTTCACCGCCCGGATGTCGGTAGCCACCATGCTGGAGGGAGTTCGTTGATCGACGTCCTGGTCGTAGACGATGACTTCATGGTCGCCCGAATCCACCGGGGGTTCGTCGAGCGGATGGACGGGTTCCGGGTGGTCGGTACCGCGGGCACCGGCGAGCAGGCCGTCGCCGCGGTCGACGAGTTCCGGCCCGACCTGGTGCTGCTCGACCTTTACCTGCCGGACATGTTCGGCCTCGACGTGGTGACCCGGCTGCGCGCCGCACGGCACGACTGCGACATCCTGGTGATCAGCGCCGCCCGGGAGGCCGAGGCGGTCCGCCGGGCGGTCCGCTACGGCGCGGTCAACTACCTGCTCAAGCCCTTCGGGTTCGACGAGCTGCGCACCCGGCTGGAGCAGTACGCCGCACGGCGAAACTCGCTGCGTGCGGCCGTGGTAAGCGACCAGGCCGACGTGGACCGGGTGCTGTCCCGCAGCAGCTCGCACGTCACCTCCGCCCTGCCCCGGGGTCTCAGCATCGAGACCGCGGAGCTGGTGGAACGCGCACTTCGGGAGAACTCCGGCACCCTCTCGGCAGCAGAATGCGCGAACCGGGTGGGAGTCTCTCGAGTCAGCGCCCGTCGCTACCTGGAGCACTTCTCGGGTACCGGGCGGGCGGCGGTGACGCTGCGCTACGGCGCGGCCGGCCGGCCGGAACGCCGCTACAGCTGGGTCGGCTGACGGCCGCTGCGGGCGGCCTGTCGCCTGGTGAGTGCCGGCTGAATCGGGCGGCGTCGGCCAGCAGCGCGGGGTGAACGGCTGCACCCAACGGTAGACAGAGACGTGGTCGACCTCGACGCCGCGCAGTGGTGGTGGTTGCTGCCGGCCCTGCGCCTGATGCCGAGGCCGGTTCGCTGGCAAAGTACGGAGCATGGAAGCCATGCGCGCGCTGAAACGGCGACTGTCCAACGTCATCTACGCCCGCATGGTCGCCGACCAGAAACGCAGGCAGGCGGCGGATCCGGGAGGGCACTCGGGGACACCGCGACCGACCATCTCGGGGTAGAGGTGTTCAGTGGCGCGTTGGTCACCGCCGCCGCCGGCCGTCTCACCCAGGCCGGGCTGATCACCGTGACTGCGAACGACATCTCCTGCTGCTACGCCCGCCAGAATTTCGCCACCGGCCAGAGCCATTCTCGTATCCTTGGCGATGGCTGGGTGCTCGGGAGCGGTGGGACCGTTCCGGCCGATGGCGGACGCGGTGCTGTGACCGTGGACATGCGCTCACGTCTGACGGGCGGACGCGCCGGTGCTTCTTGGCTCGCCGCCAACGGCCTCGTCTCGACCAGTGGATCTGGTGCGTGGAGTCAGCGCCGCCCTGCTGCCTCCTTACCTCTACGCTGGCGGTATGAGGGAACCCAGCGCGGACCCGACTTACGCCACGCCTGACAACTTTCCGGTATCGGCCGTGCTGCCTGAACTGCTGCGGAGTGTGCGCGAGGGGCAGGTCGTCTACCTGAGTGAGCTGGACGTGTCGGTGTCCGCCGTCGTTCCACTGGAGGTGGCGAGGACGGGGCTGGTGGCCCTGGGATGGCCTGACGAGGGGACCCGGTGACTGCCCTGTCTGGTAGGTGCTGATGAACCGGCATGCGCCGGCGCCGGTCGAGGCGATCCCTGACGAGATCCGGGCCGACGTGGAGACGTTGTGGCGCTACCACGACATGCACCACCAGTTGCGCCCGTGCGACGTGGGGATCGGGCTGGGCAGCCACGACCTCGACGTCGCGGTGATCGCGACGCGCCTGTTCCATGAAGGCCTGTTCCCGTGGATCGTGTTCACCGGTGCGAACGCGCCGACGACCGTCGAGCGATTCCCGCGCGGAGAAGCGGTGCACTACAGCGAGTACGCCATCGAGCAGGGCGTGCCGGCGGAGTCGATTCTCGTGGAGCCGCGGGCGACGAACACCGCCGAGAACCTGGAGCACTCGCGTCAGCTGCTGGGTGAACGGCGTATCTCGGTGCAGTCGGTGCTGATCATGTCGCGGCCTTACCAGCAGCGACGGGCCTACGCCACCTGCAAGCTGACCTGGCCGGAGGTCGATGTGGTGTGCGCGTCGAATCCTCTGGAACTTGACGACTACGTGCGCAGCATCGGCGACCCACGGCGGGTCGTGAACATGCTGGTCGGTGACACGCAGAGGATCGAGGTGTACGCGGAGCGTGGATTCGCGATTCCGCAGGAGATGCCGGACGAGGTGCAGGCGGCCTTTGGTCGCCTGGTGGCGGCCGGCTATACGACCCGGCTGATCTGAGCCCCAGCTACCAGCGAGGTCCTTGCGACCGGACGCCCATCCGTTCGCTGAGTTGGACAGCCAGTCGGGGTGGCCGGGGGCGGGTGAGGACGTCCCGGACGAGGTCGCGAGAGAGCTGGTGGTAGCGCACCTGGTCGGGCCCTATGACCTCCGCGTTCAGGAGGGCGGCGAGGGCCTCCTCCCCATTCGCGGTGAGCGGATCATGTAGCCCAAGCGGGGGCGGATGCAAGGGCGCGAGAGCGCTTGGCTGCGCAGCCATTGGCGCAGCCAAGCCGGCCGACAAGCATGCGTGATGACCGACGGCTCTTTGCAAGGCAGGGGCGGTCCAGGGTGATTGCGTAGTCGGTCGGCGGGTGCCCTGAGCTGGGGAATCCATGGGATGAGTGGCCTCTGTGGAGGCAGGAAGAGCGGGTGAGGTCGCGTCGGTGATCATGGAGTTCTCTACGCTTCACGACCCCGAGGATCTCACCCGCCGATGTCATCATGCCCGATCCCCGCACTGTCCGGCCTCGCCGGCAGCCCTGACACCCCACCACGGTTGGTCACTGAGAGTGAGACAACGGGACTGCTTCACGCCTCGGCGGCGGTCCCGGATCCTCGAGATCCACGTGGAGTGCGTTACCCGCTGTCGGGCCTGCTCGCGGTCGCGGTGTGCGCCGTCCTGGCGGGCGCGTCGTCGTTCGCCGCGATCACCGACTGGCTGCATGATCTGGACGAGCAGGCCCGCGACCGGCCTGGCTTCAGTCGTCAGGTGCCCGCGGGTACGACCGTATGGCGGTTGCTGACCCGCCTCGACGATCAGCTGCTATCCACCGTCCTCGCGGGCTGGCTGAAGGTCCGCGCCCGGCCGGTCACATCACACCCCTGCCATGCAGGTATCGGACGGTGATCGCCGTGGACGGCAAGACCCTACGTGGTGCCCGCCGCCGCAACGGCGGCCAGGTTCACCTGCTCTCCGCTCTGGACACCAGCACCGCATCGTCCTGGCCCAGGTCACCATCACCGCGAAGAGCAACGAAATCCCCGCGTTCAAGCCGCTGCTCGACGCGGTCGAGACCGTGCTGGGCAGCCTGACCGGCCTGCTGTTCATCGCCGAAGCCCTGCACACCCAGACCGCCCACGCCGACGAGATCGCCGCCCGCGGCGCCCACCTGATGATCCCGACCAAAGGCAACCAAACCACCCTGTTCAAGCAGCTCAAGCACCTGCCCTGGCCAGACGTCCCGACCGCCGCCGCGACACCGGCCACGGCCGCCACGAGACCCGCACCGTCAAAGCCATCACCGTCGCCACCCCCGGCGGAATCAGGTTTCCCCACGCCCAGCAGGCCGTCCGGATCACCCGCACCCGCACCACCAGCAACGGCAAGACCAGCCGCGAAACCGCCTACTACACGGTGTCCCTACCCGCCGACCAGGCCCAACCCGCCGACCTGCAGCACTGGGCCCGCCTCGAATGGCACCTCGAAAACCTGGTCCACCACGTCCGCGACGTCACTTTCCGTGAAGATCTCCACCAGGCCCGAACCGGCACCGGACCTGCCGTCCTCGCCACCCTGCGTAACACCTCGATCGGCTACCACCGCACCAACGGCCGACACCAACATCGCCCGCGCCAACCGCCGCCCACACGACCTCATCACCGCGGTGACCAGCGATTACCCGACAACGCAATGACCCTGCGATTGGGCCAGGCTCAATCGCCAACTCGACCGTGTGCTCGGCGGGGTGGCGACGGTCCGAATAGACCGTACCGGCGGTACCCGGCGGGGCCGGAACAGCGGTACGCCGCGCCCCGCGAAGCTCGGGGCGCGGCGGATCCGCGGCAGTTACTTGGTCGTTGGGATCAACTGACCAACCAGTCCGTGCTGCTCGTCGTCCGGCCCGGCACTGAACCACAGAGTCTCTTCACCACCGGTGGTTTCGGTGCCCGGCAGGAGCGCCCACAGACCGTCGATGGCGATCGTCTTGCCGTCCTCGTCCCGCAGTTGGCCCTCGAATTCCTTGCCGTCGAACACGTTGATCCGGCCGTCGCCAAAGTTGCCGACCAGCAAGTCGCCGGTGAACTCGCCGAAGCCTTCCGGCGCGATGGCGAGACCCCACGGTGCGTTCAGCGTGCCCTCGCTGGCGATCCGCCGAACCTCCGTCCCGAAGTCGGTGAACAGGTTGACGAAACCGAGACCGGGGCCTTTCACGTCGTCCTCAGCGTCCGCATCCTGCTTTGCATAGGTGACGTAGACCCGTTCGCCTACCGCCAGTACGTTGAACGGCGCGAACCCGTCGGGGATGTTCGTGTCCCGGAAGAGGGAGTCCGGCAGGTCCGCCTTGTCGAAGTTTTCGTCGAACACATCGATGCGTGCGTTGTGGAAGTCGGCGGCGAGCAGGAAACTGCCGACGTCGGTCTTCAGTAGGGTCACACCCTTGTAGATCGCACGGTTCGTGTGCGCCACCACGACCGCCGTGGTTTCCGCGTTCGGGTTCCAAGCGGTGATGTCACCGCCCTCGCTGACGAAGATGAAGCGTGCCGGTTCGTCACCGCCCGGCCCGGGCACCTCGAAGCCGTCGGTGTCGTTAAACACCGCCCCGGTCGGCGCGCCGCCGGGGATGTCAACGGTGAGGTCGACCTTCTCGACCGGGGCCCCGTCGACTCCGCCACGATAGACGGTGGCGGTGTTCGTGCCGTTGTTGGCCACCCACAGCGGTGTCGTCGGCCCCAGGGCCAGCCCCCACGAGTTGACAGCGTCCGGGTCGACGACCGCGGGATCTCGTTCTTCCTGATCGGAGACCTGGTTGATCACTTTGAACCGCGGGTCGCCCGCGTGGTGTCCGCCGCGGTCCTCGCTCCCCGCACGGTCGTGACCGCCCCCATCTCCCATTGCCGCCGTGGCAGTGACCGCCACCGCTGCGCTTACCACAGCCGCGACGGTCCACAGCCGCCCATGCCTTCTGATCACCTGACGCTCCTTCCATAGGCAAGTTTCCAAGCCTGGTCCGGTGGCAAACCCGACGGGTCGCCATATTGGGGATACAGACGCTCTAGGCACCGCTGGCCTCCGGAAACGGATGACACGCAGGCATTTCCCTCATTGGGGCGCCAACTAGTGCCTAGTACATGAAACATTCCCACAACGTCGGCAGCGGTCGGTCGCTTTTGCGATGTTGGGCCCGTTTTGTACCCGGACGGGTGTGACCCTGGGCACCGACTCGACGCCGCCGTCGGCGTGGTCCGTGACCGGTTCGACTCGTCCGCGCTGGGCTGGCACGGCGAGCCGCTGCTGGGCCGGCCGCCGGCTGCGGGTGCCTGCACGCAGCGGGCAGATCCTGCCGTACGGAATCAGGGTCGGCGCCGCGATGCTGGTGGACGACCTGCGAACTGGTCTCCCGCGACGCGACGAGCGGTTCGACCTGATCGACGTGCAGTGGGCGGTGCTGGAGCCGTTGCTGCCAGCGCCGAAGGGGCCGGGTCGATTGTCGTTGTGGAGCAGGCGGCAGTTGATCGACGGGATCCGGTGGCGCATCCGAGTAGGTGCCCCGTGGCGGGACGTGCCACCGCAGTACGGGTCCTGGTCGGCGATGTATGCCCTGTTCCGCAGGTGGCAGCGTGACGAGACCTGGAAGAAGGTGCTTACCGCCCTGCAGGCCCTCGCTGATGCGGCCGGAGGGATTACCGGGGACGCGTCCGTGGACTCGGCCAGCGCCCGCGCTCACCAGCACGCTGCAGGGGCCAGGAAAAGGGGGATCTGCAGGCAGAACCACCCGGCGACCTCGTCCAGGTGATCCCGAGCCGCTGCGCGGTCTTGATCACCCGCAGGATCGTGACAGTCTCTGGCGGGTAGAGCCGGTGCCCACCCAACGTCCGATCTGGCTCGGCCACCAGACCTCGCTGCTCGTAGTAGCGCAGCGTCTGCTGGTTCACCCCCGCCGCCTCCGCTACCTGCCCCGACCGCAACCCCGGCTTCACGCGCCGTCCTGGAGCCCGGCGCGTGTGGCGAGAGCGTCGAGTACGTCGACGTGACCCGCCGGCACCGCGACGTCCAAGGCGAGCTGCCCGCCGGTCGCGGTCAAGGTGAACCGCTACGACAAGGACGAAGCCGAAGTGCGGTAGCCGACAGGCCGTCCGCACTACGCTGATGGCCTGCCTGCAAGCGACGCCCCGCCGTCGGATGAAACCGCGACCCGAGGAGGGCCCGACGTGCCCGCAGACAACCTCAACGCCTCAGACGCACTGATGCCCGCAGCGTTTATCGGCCACGGCAACCCGATGAACGCCCTCGAGGTCAACCGCTACACCACCGCATGGAAAGCCTTCGGCGCGGCGGTACCCCGCCCACGCGCCATCCTGGTGATCAGCGCGCACTGGTACATCAACGCCACCGCCGTCACGGCGATGCCCAGACCGCGGACCATCCACGACTTCTATGGCTTCCCGCCGGCACTGTTCGAGGTGCAGTACCCAGCGCCCGGGCTGCCCGAGCTGGCCGCAGAGGTCAGTGATGTCGTTCATCCGACCTGGGTCGGCGCCGACGTCGACAGCTGGGGCATCGATCACGGCACCTGGTCAGTGCTGACGCATGCCTTTCCCGACGCCTCGATTCCCGTCGTGCAGCTCAGCGTCAACGCCGACAAGCCGTTCGACTACCACCTTCAGCTCGGCGCCAAACTCGCCCCACTGCGGCAGCGCGGAGTGCTCATCGTCGCCAGCGGCAACATCGTGCACAACCTGCGCGGGATGAACTGGAAGCTCACCGACGACGGCTATGACTGGGCACAGCGCTTCGACGAAGACGCCAAGTCTCGCATGCTGACCGACCCGACCGAGTTCGCGACACTCGACGCCCACCGCGACTTCGGCAACGCCGTACCGACAGCAGACCACTTCATCCCCGCGCTCTACCTCGCCGGCCTCGCCGGCGCCACCGAAGCATCCGACACCGAAGTTCTCGTCGACGGCTACGCCTACGGGTCATTGTCGATGACGGCCTACACCCTCGGCCTGTCCTGCCCCAACGCCGGTGACGGCGGATCCTCACAACCGCCCGCCGACCTCCCACCCGACGGCTCCAACATCTGACCCCTGGCCGGCCGCTGTACCGCAATCCGTGGCACCGGCGCGCGGCCTGACCAGATCCACCCGGGAAGCGCCGACCCGGCCGCGGGCCGCCGCCGTCCGTGCCGTCGCCGACGGCAACGAGACCGTGCACGTCGCCGGCCCGGCCGGTCAACCCCGCGCCGACCGTCGCCGAGTAGTGCCCGCAGCTGACTCACCCTTAAACAACCCTCCACGCTTCCAGGGGGTTGACACTTCGGCGGGTCTGGTACTGGCCGGTACGTTCGCGGCGCTGGGATCGCTGCCGTTGGTGTTCGCGGCGCAGCTGGGGTTCGCGGTGGCGTTCGGCGTGCTCTCACCTGCACCCCAACATCCTCGATGATCATCCCCAACGGACAGACGCCGGGTTACGAGACGTCTCTTACGACCTCGTGCGTGATTGGCCGGGGCACCTACCTGCGGCGAAGGAAGTCCTTTCATCGACTGTGAGGTGTGGCTCGTACGGCTTTGAGCGGCCTGGTCGTGTTCTCGGTGCGGTCGGTGTGCTGATGGTCGGAGAGCAGGCCGGCGATGGCGCGGATGGTGGCGTCGAGGTGTTCGCGTCGACC
>NZ_JBSFYQ010000054.1:0-35696 GCF_053599855.1 Micromonospora sp. NPDC005161 | reverse complement strand
GGTTACCTCGACGCTCATCATGGGCAGCCCCGCCCGTCGTCTCACCAACCCGATTACACGCTGCTGGGACCAACCCCATTACGGCTATGCAGGGATAGACGACGGACGAGGCACCGACCAAAGCTTGACTCAAAACGACTTACGCTGATGAGCGGATACTCGGCGTACCTAGAGCGGTGCCGTGAAAACAGATCTTCAGATCTGACCCGTGGCACTCGCCGTCGTCCGGCGTGGCGACGCGATCCTTGTTCCTCCACTCAGCCGAGATGGCGGATGGGCCATCTAAGCCGCAGGCCATAGGTATCTCATCGATGAGGGCGGCCCCGTCAAGCGGCAACCGTTGAGCCGTTTCGACGCACAGGGAAAGCCGTCCCGTCTGACATGATCTCCTTCCGGCGGGCCGTGCGGCTCAGGTTGGTATGGCTTTTGCGGCGCGGGTGGCCCCCGCCTGTCGGCCGATGGCGACCACGGCGGCGATGGTGATCGGGACGAGTGTCAGGTGGCAGAGGGCCAGTGTCGCCTTGCTCGCGGTGTCGAAGTCGGTGGGCAGGGTCATTAGGGCGATCGTGCCGACCGCCAGCACCGGGCCGACGACCAAGGCGGCCCGGATGACCCAGGCAGCAAGCGGTGCCAGCAGAGCGACGACGGCAAGGCCGATCAGCAGTGGTATTGCGCTGAAACCAGCGACGGTGACCGCGTCGACCTCGGCCGGTCCGCTGGAGGAGGTGAATTGAAACGTGCCGCCGGCTGCTCGCCCGACGCTGTAGAAGACGAGATTGACCACCACGGCGGTGACGCCGCCGAGAGCGACGACCGCCACCCGAGAGAGCCTAGACATCAGCAGGCTCCGTTCCGCGCTGACGGGCCAGGAACGCCTCGATGCGGGCGAATGCACCGGCCCACACCTCGCTGACGAAGAAGTCACGGACCTCGGGAACCGGGAAGCCGCTCTGGACGACGGTCATCAGGGTACCGCCGTCCTTCTCTTCGAAAGTGACCTCGATACGGGTCGTCATGGTCATGCCATCCGGGCTGGCGCCGCTGGACTCGGTGACGAGCCGGTGCGGGCGGTCGATCTCGACGAACGTCTGCGTCTCCCGGAACAGCATGTCGGGGCTGGGCCCCCACACCGCAGTCTGCTGTCCGCCGACCCGCAGATCGACCTCGATCTCGACGATGCCGGGCTGCTCGTCGAGGATGGTGAACCAGATCTTCTGCTTCTCGGCGTCCGTGTACGCGTCGAAGACCTCCTCCGGTGTCGCGGGCAGTTGCCGCGTCATCTGCATGTCAAGCGTCATGAATCCTGTCCCTTCGGGCCGGGTTGGAGGGTGAAGTAGGCGTCGAGACCGTCGAGGCGGCGGGCCCAGAGCCGTTGGTAGAAGCCGATCCAGGCCATCGCCTCATCCAGCGGCGCAACGCCGAGGCGGCACTGACGTGACCGGCCGACCTTCTCCGTAACGACGAGTCCGGCATCTTCGAGCACCTGGACGTGCTTTTTCATACCGGTCAGGCTCATCCCGGTGGGCTCGGCGAGCTCGCCGATGGTGGCCGGGCCGTCGCCGAGCCGGATCAGAATGCCTCGGCGGGTCGGATCGGCCAGCGAGGCGAACACCCGGTCCAGGACATGTTGGTGAACCATGTAGTTCACCTTACGACACTGAACCTTCAAGCTCAATGTCGTCTTGGTGCTGCCGCGCGGCGACGCGCTCAATTCGGCAGATCCGGATGGTGGGGGCGCATGCCTGCAACTCATGGCGTGGGTCCTATCGCCGGCAGCCCCAGGAAGGCGGGCCCGGCAGGCTGCCTGCGGAGGGCTTCTTGGCGTTTCTGAGCGAGGAAGGTCAGCGTTAGGTCGATTCCTTCAATCTCGACGAGCCAGCGCTCCTGTTCAGCGCGGTGCCGCACCCGCTCGAAGAACTCGGGAAGCTCGAACGGTTCGGCCTCCTCGTCGAGCTTGCGTAGGTCTCCCCGCAGCCCCTCGGGGAGCTGCACGGCGAGATCCCGTGCCTGGCCGCCGCTGAGCCGCTCCGCCAACGTCGCGAGCGTCGGGATGTCGTCTTCGTCGACGGCGTCCGTACCCCGTTCGGCAAGGCGGGTGGCACGGGTGATCGGCTCGGACCTCGAACCCCCTCCTGCCGCGAATGCTGCGTCTACCCGCGCGTCAAGGGTGAAACGGCGCCCGCCGCGTCAGTGGCCGGGAGCCTCCGCGGCGCGTGCCGCCGCGACGATGGCGCTCACCCCGATCCCGGCCTGGTCCATCAGCTGGGTCGGGGTACCGGAGGTGGGGAGGCCCCGTACCGCCAGGTGCTTCACCCGCACCGGCTCGGCGAGGTCGGCCAGGGACTCGAGGACCGCCGACCCCACGCCACCCTCCGGGTAGTGATCCTCGACCACCAGCAGCCGGCCGCCGGTGGCCCGGACGGCGTCGAGCAACCGGTCCCGGTCCAGCGGCTTGACCGAGTACAGGTCGATGACCCGGGCCTTGATCCCCTCGCGCGCCAGCTCGTCGGCGGCGGCGAGGCAGTTGTGCACCGTCACCCCGGCGCCGATCAGCGCGACGTCGTCGTCGTCGTCGCCGCCGCGGAGCAGTTTGCTGCCGCCGACCGGGAAGGCGTCCTCGTTGTCGTAGAGCACCGGGTACTTGCCTCGGGTGGTGCGCAGGTAGTTGACGCCCTTGCGGTCGACCATCTGCGCGACGAGGGCCGCGCAGGACACGGCGTCGCTGGGATACAGCACCGTCGACCCCTGCACGGCGCGCATGGCTGCCAGGTCCTCCAGCCCCATCTGCGAGGGACCGTCCGTCCCGATCTCCACCCCAGAGTGCGACCCGGACAGGGCGATGTCGGCCCGGGAGATGCCGGCCATCCGCACGAAGTCGTAGGCGCGGGAGAAGAACGCCGCGAAGGTCGAGGCGAAGGGCCGATAGCCGCGTACCTGAAGCCCGACCGCGGCGGCGACCAGTTGCTGTTCGGAGATGAACATCTCGAAGAACCGGTCGGGATACGTTTCGCCGAACTTGTCGGCGCGGGTGGAGTCGCTGACCTCACCGTCTAGGGCGACCACGTCCGGCCGCGAGCCCAGCGCGCGCAGCGCGTCACCGTACGCGTTCCGGGTGGCCACCTTTGCCCCCTTGTCGTACCGCGGCAGCGTGGGCGGCTCGCCGACGGGGGCGCCGGCGGGCGGGGCGGACTCGGGTTGCGGCCCGGTGACGCGGATCTGGCGTATCCCGCCGAGAGCCTCCACGGCCCGCTCGGCCATGTCGGGTTTCAGCGGCTTGCCGTGCCACCCGGGCTGGTTCTCGACCTCCGGCACCCCCTTGCCCTTGACCGTCCGGGCGAGCACCACGGTCGGACCCGTCGCCTGCCGCGCCCGGCCGAACGCCTCGTCGATCGCGGCCAGGTCGTGGCCGTCGATGACGAGCGCCTGGCAGCCGAACGCCTCGACCCGGCGGCGGTAGGTGTCCAGGTCCCATTCCAACTCGGTCGGACCCCGCTGCCCGAACCGGTTGATGTCGACGATCGCGGTGAGGTTGCGCAGTCCGTAGTGGCCGGCCTTGTCCAGCGCCTCCCAGATGGAGCCCTCGGCCATCTCGCTGTCGCCGCACAGCGCCCACACGTGGAACGGCAGGTGGTCGAGGTACCGGCCGGCGAGCGCGATCCCGACCCCGACGGGCAGTCCCTGACCGAGCGACCCGGTGGCCACGTCGACCCAGGGCAGGGCCGGCGTGGGGTGTCCCTGCAGGCGCGACCCGAACTGGCGGTAGGTCTCGACCAACTCCTGATCGGTGATCGCGCCCACCGCCTTGAAGACCGCATACAACAGCGGCGAGGCGTGGCCCTTGGAGAAGATCAGGTGGTCGTTGGTCCGACCGCGCGGGTCCGTCCACTGGTAACGCAGGTGTCGGGAGATCAGCACCGCGAGCAGGTCCGCGGCGGACAGACTCGAGGTCGGATGCCCCGATCCCGCCCTGGTGCTGCACCGGATCGCGTCCACTCGGAGTTGGGCGGCGAGCTCACCCAGTCGGGTGAGCTCCTCCGCGCGCAGGGTGCGCTCTGCTTCCATCGTCACCGGCATCGCCTCCGCAGATACCGTAGTCAGGAAAGACCCGCATTACCCGGTAATCGCCGATTTGCCAGGGGCAGAGCGGGCCGGCCACGACCGGGAGCCGACCAGCCAGCCCGCCACCGCCAGGTACGGGCCGAAGACCGTCGGCGGGTGCCGGGCCGTGGGTGGTTGCGGAGGGAGCCATCCCGCCTGCCATCGACCCGGCGAGCCGAGCAGGCGCTCTTGCATTAAGCCATCGCGCCGTCTCGGCGCCGCAGATCTTCCCGTCACGAGGTTCCAGACGGGCGGCAGGGCGGCCATCGGTTGCTCGATAGGGCTGCCAGTAGGACACCTTTTGTCCCGATCCTGTAGACCGAGTTGTGGGCCCCAAGCTCGATCTTGCAGGAAGCCTTGCGACAAGTGATCTTGACGATCCCTTAACGCAACAGCGCCCCAGTCAGCACGGCGTCGGCCGACTGGAGGCGGATCTGGCTGACCTCGGCGACCGCCAGCCTGAGCTGGTATCCGTAAGTTCCTGTGCGGTTGGTGACCTGGCAGGTGCCGATCGGGTGCATGGCGCCGGCACGGTCGACGGCGAAGGCTGCGTAGGGGCCGTCGGCGGGCGCGGCGGTGATGGTGACCAGCACCCAGGACGGGTTCCCCTGGTAGAGGAAGACGGTGCCCGCTGGTCGTGCGTCGGCAGTGGTCAGGGTGGTTGCCTTGAGGTAGCGACCGTTGGCGACAGCGAGGGTCTGCCGGTACTGGTCGGCTAGGCGCCGGTCCTCTGCGGTACGTGACTGGACGAACAGCGCCCCGCCGCCGGCGCCGACCAGCACGGAGACCGCGATCGCCAGGGCCGCCACGACCCGCCGCCGGGCCAAGAAACGCCGGCGGGGTGGCGGCGCGGGAGCCGCGTCCAGCCGGGCGAGGACGCTGCTCTCGAACTGCGGCGGGGGATCGACGGAGGGCGCGAGCAGCAGGACGGCATCGGCGGTCGTGGTCAGGTGGTGAAGTTCTCGGCGACAGTCCTGGCAGCGCGCCACGTGGGCCAGGGCCCAGGCCCGATCATCCCCAGCGGCCGCACCGGTGGCGAGCTCCGGGAGCACGCCGCGCACGTCGGGGCACTGTGGCAGCTCACTCATCACGTACCTCGAAATGATCGCGTAGCCGGGACAGGCCCAGCCTGATCCTGGTCTTGACGGTGCCCAGCGGTAGGCCCTGTCGCTCGGCGATCTCCTTGGCGGTGAGTCCGTGGAAGATCGCCAGGACGACGGCCGTGGCCTGTTCGGGCGGCAGCTCGCGCAGGGCGACGCGGATGCGGTCGGCGTCGGCGACCTCGTCGGTCGGTGCGGTGGTGGCGGCGGTTTCGGCGGCGGCGAGCAGCGCCACCATCACCTCCGGCTCGTAGGGGCGATCGCGGCGCAGCCGTATCGCGTCGATTGCCGCGTTGCGGGTGATGGACAGCAGCCACGGCAGCACGGCGCCACGGCGGGGATCGTAGCCGCCGGCGTACCGCCACGCCCGCACGAACGCCTCCTGGGCGACGTCCTCGGCCGTGGCCGTGACCCCGACGATACTCACCGCCAGGCCGTATACCCGGGCCTGGAAGCGGCGCACGAAGCTCGCCGTGGACTGCGGGTCCCCGGCCGCCATCCCAGCGACCAGAGCCTCGTCACTGACACCCACATTCAGTACTACGCACGACACGTCGTTGCGGGATCTCTCCTGGGCGAGAAATCCCTCCCCAGGTCGACGCAGGTAGTACTGGTATGAGACTCAAGATTGCGATAGGCGTGGCGATGCTGGCCACACTGGCCGCCTGCACCGGACCGAACGGCGCGACCGGGGGCGACAGCGGCGAGTTGTCGGTCCTCGTCGTCGAGCCCGTCAGCGGCGCTACCGTGTCCACCCCGTTCACCGTCAAGGTTGACAGCAGCGAGCCGCTCGGCCCGAGCGAGTCTGGCCAGCACCACGTGCACATCTGGTTCGACGACAACGAATCCGACTACCTCATCGTCGAGTCCAACACCACCCAGATCACCGACGCGCCCTCCGGGCAGCACACGATGCACGTGTCGCTGCGCAACGCCAACCACTCCCCGGCCGGGGCCGAAGCCACCACGCCGATCACCATCGGAAGTGGCGGAGGGCCTGTACCCTCGCCCAGCGCCGCAAGCGAGGGGACGCCACCCACGATCTCCAACCCGTACATCTACTGACGCCATGGCCAGCGACCCAGGCACCGTCCGGCGCTACTCCCGCGCCACGCGGTGGTTTCACGCACTCACCTATCTCACCGTGCTGATCCTGCTGGGTACCGGCTGGTGGTTGGTCGCCGGGCGGGAGGGGCAGCCCAGTGTTGCCGCTCGGCTGACCGGGATCGCCGACACCAGCCTGCACCGGTACGCCGGCTGGGTGCTGACGGCACTGGCCGCCAGCGCGGTGACGCTCGGGGTACGGGCAACCCGCGCCTTCCTCCGGGAGTCGCTGCGCTACGACCACGGCGATCTGAGGTGGTTCGCCCGCTGGCCGGGCGCATTCGTGACCGGCCGGTTCGCCCGGCACGAGGGCCACTTCGACCCGGGACAACGGGTCGCGAACCTGCTGATGGTCGGGCTGTTCGTGGCCCTGATCGGCAGCGGCATCGGGTTGGTCCTGGTCACCGGTGGCCCCTGGTTCGTCTGGCTGCAGCGGGTGCACCGCTGGGCCACGTACCTCATCACACCGGTCCTCATCGGACACATCGTCATCGCTGCCGGCCTCCCGCCCGGCTACCGCGGCGTGGCCCGAGCCATGCACCTCGGTGGCCGCCTGCCGCTACAGGTCGCCCAGCGGCTCTGGCCGGGCTGGCTCGATCGGCAACGCGGAGCCCACCATGACAGCTGAGCCGCCGTGCCCGTTCACGACCTCGGTCGCCTCGCTGCTCATCGGCGCCCTCGGCCCGCTCGAACGGCAGGAACTCGAAACCCACCTGCGGCAGTGCCCGATGTGCCTGGAGGAACTCATCCTCCTCGCGCCGCTGCCCGGCCTGCTGCACCGAGCAACGCCGCCTGAGTTGTGCCCCCGATGGGAGCCCTGATCGACGGGATGGCAACGAGCGTCGGGGTCGGGCTCGCGGTGGGTGTCCGCGTCGGCAGCTCGGCCGGCTGCTGCGCCAGTTTCGCACCGGAGCGGGCGTGACCGTGGGCGCCGCCGCCGAGGCGGCGGGCGGTTGAATGGCTGGTCGACAACTCGCTCGTCGACGACGAAACGGGCGAGCGTTTCGTGGCCGAGCACCGAGATCCCGACCATCCCTGAGCTGGCGCCCGCGCCGCGCGATTTCCTGTACGACGAACGCACGCATCTGCCGCAGGCCGCGCGTCGTGGAGCGCAGCCGTCTGACGGGTGGCGACGCGCGCATGTGCCGATGAGCGGATATCTGATCTTGATCCCGGTGTCGGTGTGCGATGACTAAAGTCTCGTGCCCTTGCGCGGAGCCGAGACCCACGCGGGCTGGTACTGCTGCGGGCTGATTGTGCGGCAGCCGCCGAAACAAGTACTAGCGGAAACGGGTTTGCTATGGAAACCTGTTGGCATGACCACTGACTCGGTACCCGCCGGCGGTGACCCCCGCCGGCTGCTGTCTGATGCGCGCGACCTCGCGCGCCGGGTTCGTCTTGACCAGCGGGTGACGTGGCTGCCGCTGCTGGTGCTGGCCCTGGTGATCTTCGGGGCGATCCCGGCGTACCGGTACGGTCGCGTCGTCAGCGACTGCCAGGCGGTGCAGGACGGCCAGGTGTGCAAGGTCTGGTTCCAGACCGTGACGTTCTACTGGTTGGCGGCGCTGGTCCTGGCGTACGTGGTGATCGCCGGCGGGTACCTGCGGGTGGCCCGGGCCCGGGGCGTGGACGCCCGGGTGCTGCCGTACGCGGTCACCGGCGTCGCGCTCGTCGGGCTGGGCTTCGCCTTCGCGGCGGTGTGGATCCGCCTCAACCCGCTGACCTACCCGGAGGAGCCGTCCGCCTTCGCCCAGTTCCTGTCCCGGCTGCTCGACCCGCCCGGCGCGATCGGGTTGGCCCTGCTGGTGCTGGCCTGGCTGGAGCGGCACGTCGCGCTGCTGCTGTTCACCATCGGGTACCTGGCGGTGGTGCTGGTGCCGATCAACTTCGGATGGGGCGCGCACTGGGGTCCGCACACCTGGTTCATACCCGAGCTGGTCATCAACGGCGGCGTGCTGCTGCTGGGCAGCGCCGGCTTCGCGCTGGCGCAACGGCTGCGGCGGCCCCGGTGACCGACCCCGCCGACACCCCGGAGCCGGACGAGACCGAATCCCCGCATCCGGTCACCGGCCTGGACGACGTGGTGCACCAGCGGGTCCGGCTCGGCATCCTCACCATCGCGCACGAGGCCCGCCGGGTCGAGTTCGGCTACCTACGCACCCAACTAGAACTGACCGCCGGCAACCTCTCCCAGCACATAGGCGTGCTGGAGACCGCCGGGCTGGTCCAGGTCGAGAAGGGCTACGCCGGACGGCGCGGCCGTACCTGGATCACCCTCACCGCCGCCGGCAACACCGCGCTCGCCGAAGAGATCGGGCGCCTGAAGCTGCTCATCGCGCGAGTCGAGACCACCGACACCCAGGAGGACCGATGACCACCGCACTGACCCGCCGACACCTGCTCGCAGCCGCGCTCGCAACCGGGGTCGCCGTGCCGCTCGGCGACGCCGGCCGCGACCACGACAGCCACCGCCGCTTCGTCCGCGCCCGCGGCATCACCCCCGTCATCGCCCGCCGCGGCACCGCCCACGGCTCCAACCTCGGCACACTGCGCTGGGTCAACGCGCGTCCAACCCAGAGCCTCCGTCGACGAGACGAGTCGACTAGGCAAACGACACCATTTGATCGGGTACACGGATCTGCCGCTGAGGCGGTGCTGCGGCTCACGTCGATCGTCACGGTCCGTACGCCGCTCAGCAGGCCATTGATCACAAGTCTGGCGAGCGCGCCACATGGCGACGATCTTGGCTCGGCTTACGCCACCAGCTCCTCGCTGAGGGTCCATAGACGCGCGGCCGCCTCGGGGTCGCGGGCCAGGGAGCTCGGCTCGATCTGCTTGCCGCGGAAGAAGTAGCCTCCGGTGACCTCGGCCGCCTCTGGGGCGCTGGCCAGGTGGACCGGGGTGGCCGCGCCGGTCTGGACGGTACCCATGAAGGGCTTGGCGGCCGCGACGAGGAGCTTCGCGACGCCGCGGACCTCGCGGCCCAACTGGGTGCGGATGAGGCCCGGGTGCAGGCAGTTGGCGACCACGCCGGTGCCGGTCAGGCGCTTGGCCAGCTCGGCTGTGAACAGGACGTTCGCCAGTTTCGACAGCGGGTAGCTCGGCTCGCCGTGGGCCAGTTCGTCCCAGGGAATCTGCTTGGCCGAGCGATGCACATTGGACGAAACCGTGATCACGCGGGCCGGCGCGCTGCCTACCAGCCGTTCCCGCAGCAGGCTGGTCAGCAGGAACGGCGCCAGATGGTTGACGGCGAACATGGTCTCGTAGCCGTCGACCGTGAACTGCTGCTTGAGCATGATCACACCGGCGTTGTTGTCGAGCACGTCGAGCCGGTGATACTTCTCCAGCACCTCGGCGGCCAGCCGGCGCACTTCGGCCAGGCTCGACATGTCGGCCGTCAGGAGGTCCACCTCGGCGCTGGGCGCCCGATGCCGGATCTCCTTGACCGCCGCTCGCCCTCGCTCGACGTCGCGCCCGACGACGACCACGGTGGCCCCAGCTCGGCCAGCCGGGCCGCCGTCTCCCGGCCAATCCCGCTGGTTCCGCCGGTCACCAGACACACCTTGCCGGACATTGTGGTCATCGACCCTCCCGGATGTACTTGCCGCAGCGCCATTCTCTCCACGGCGACGCCTCGGGTACCAGGTGTGGCTCGACGCCGTCAGCAGACGTGCCCAAGACACACGAGCGCGACGAGCAATCCCTCCGTCGAGCGAACGCGTCTGCCCTCGTACACGTGGCAAACGCCTGAAGACGTGCCAGCCTTCAGGTATCTCTGATTTCCGTGCCCGGCGCACTCATTTGCCGCGATTCGCGCGCTACGCAGCGTCACGCCGAGTTGGCCCGGTTGCCGTCCGGACATGCCGAGATGCGTGCAGCCGATCAAGGTCCGGCGGGTCGGTGCCGTCCGCGGCGGCGTCAGGGGATGAGCCGGTCGAGCAGTTCGAACCGTTCGTACGGCTGGTTGTAGTCGCCGAAGTGCCCGTCGTCGCGCACGATCTGGGTGCCGCCGAGTCGCTCGAACATGGCGCGTCCCTGTCGGTCGTCGCAGCCGTACGGATCCTTGCGGGAGTTGATGTAGTAGATGTCCCGCACGTGCGACCGGATTGCGGCCCAGTCGTAGCCCTGCTGGAGGACCGGTTCCTCCTCCGTGTTGGGCCGGGTGCAGTAGCCGGCAACCAGGATTGCCTGGGCGACGGTTACGTCCATATGCTCCAGGAGCGCGAGCAGGAGGGCCGCGCCGCCGGAATGGCCCACGAGGACCGTGTCCTCGTCGAAGCTGTGCCCGTTCAGCACCTTCGGTAGGAACGTAGCGATCGGCTCGACGTTGATGCCCGGGTGATGCGGCACCTCGACGGCGTATCCCCGGGCCGCGAGCCGCCCTGCCAGCCAGGGATACCAGCATATGTCCGGGTTGCCGCCGGTCCCGTGGAAGATGATCGCTCTGCGCCCCATCATGCCCCCTTCGGATCGACGTCTTGATCAAACCACGTGATCCGCACGAGCGGCTCTCGGCGTGCTGACGCAAGTCAGGCGGAGTCGAGTCGCCCTCATGTGCCACCGATCGCGCGCGTTGGCTGCGGTGCCGACTTGGTCCCCGCCGATTGGGCGCGCACATCTAGCCGCGTTCCGCTCGGCCGTACGGAAGGTCATTCCGCTGCGCCCCGGCCGCGGCACTCAAGTCGGGCGCGGATGTCTCGGTCACCGTGCGCTTGGACGCCAAGGTCAAGACCGCGATCTCCTCGATCCCCGAGGACGCCTGGACCACGATCGAGTACACCGACGCCGACTACGACGAACAGACCAGTCGTTTCTCCCGCTCGATGTCACATCCGCGGCCCGGCCGGTGTCTCCATGGCATGACGACCTACCAACCGGTCGACACAGCCACCGACACAGGAGGAGACATGGAGCACACGACCCGCATCCCCCCGGCCGAGATTACCGGCGTCAAGGGAGCGCTGATCAAGCGGATGATCGAGAAGAAACTGGGCAAGGTGCCGACGGCGGTGGGCGTCTACTGGCACAACCCCAAGGTGCTGTTCGCCAGCTTCGGCCTCGGCGGCAAGCTGCAGAAGTGGGACGCCTGCGACGAGGGCCTGAAGTCGTTCGCCCACATGGCGGTCGCGTCGCTAGTCGGCTGCACGTGGTGCCTGGACTTCAACTACTTCGAGACCCGCAACAAGGGGCTCGACGTGGAGAAGGCGCGCGAGATCCCGCGGTGGCGGGAGGCGGACGTCTTCACCCCGCTGGAGCGGGACGTCCTGGAGTACGCCGAGGCGATGAGCCAGACACCGCCGACCGTGACCGACGAGCTGGTGGACCGGCTGCACGCCGAGCTGGGACCTCCCGCCGTGGTCGAGCTCACCTCGGTGATCGCATTCGCGAACATGAGCACGCGTGGCAACGTGGCGCTCGGCATCGAGTCCGACGGGTTCGCCGCCACGTGCGGCTTAAAGCCGCTGGCCGAGCGACCGGGAGTAGCGTCCGCGTCATGAGCGAGGACCCCTTTGTCGCCCACCGCAGCCTGCTGTTCACCGTCGCCTACGAGATGCTCGGCTCGGTCGCCGACGCCGAGGACGTGGTGCAGGAGACCTGGCTGCGGTGGGCAGCCTTGGTCGACGCCGAGCGCTGCGAGGTCCGGGACCCCCGGGCGTACCTCGTGCGGATCGTGACCCGGCTCTGCCTCAACCGGCTGCGCACGCTCGCGCGGCAGCGCGAGGAGTACGTGGGCGAGTGGCTGCCCGAGCCCGTGCTGACCAGCCCGGACGTCGCCGAGGACGTCGAGCTTGCGGAGAGCGTGTCGATCGCCATGCTGGCGGTACTCGAGACGCTGCTACCGACGGAGCGCGCGGTCTTCGTGCTCCGCGAGGTCTTCGACGTTGCCCTTGCCGAAAACCTCATCCGCACAGGTCAGGCGGCATGCTGGTACTCGTGGAGGATGCCGCCGAGCCGATCACGTCGGCGTATGTCGAGACGGGTGATCTTGTCTGGGTCGGCGATCGGCGCGGGTAGCGAGCGGAGCGGACGGGCGTTCGCGATGCCCTGGTGAGGCCGGTGCCCGTTGTAGAACTGTTCGAACGCGCGCAGGGCGTGCAGCAGGTGGCGCTGATTCCAGATCAAGGTCCTGTCGAGGAGCTCTTGCCTGCAGCTCTGCACCCACCGCTCCATGATCGAATTCATCCTTGGCATCCGGACGCCGCTGAGCACGACCTCCATCCCCGAGTCGTTGAGGACGGCGTCGAACAGCTCCGGGAACTTGCCGTCCCGGTCCCGGATCAGGAACCGCGCCACACAGTCGGCGTCCTCAAGGTCCATGACGAGGTTCTTCGCGGCCTGCACCACCCAGGCCGCTGTCGGGTGTGCGGTAGCGCCCAGGACCCGGATCCGGCGACTGCCGTGCTCAATCACCGCGAAAACGTACATCCGCGCCCCGGACAGGGTGACCGTCTCGAGAAAGTCGCACGCCAGCAGGGCGTCGGCCTGGGAACGCAGGAAGTCGGCCCAGGTACTGCAGGTGCGCTCGGGTGCCGGGTCGATGCCTGCCTCCTTCAGGATCTCCCACACCGTGGAGGCGGCCACCTTCACCCCTAGGACCAGAAGCTCGCCGTGGATCCTGCGATACCCCAGCTGGGGTTCTCCCGCGCCAGGCGCAAGGCCAGGGCGCGGACGGAGCGCACGGTCCGCGGCCGGCCCGGGCGTTTCGGCCGGGAGCCGGCGGCTTGCCGACGGGCGACCAGGTCGCGCTGCCAGCGCAGCACCGTATCCGGACGGACCAGCAGCCGCAGCCGACGCAGCACGCCCTTCGGCAGGCGGTGCAGCAGCGCCGCGAGAAAGATCCGGTCGCTCGGGGTGAACCGCGCTCTCTCCATGCCCAGTTGACGCTGCAGGACAGCGAGTTGGTGACGCAGGGCAAGGATCTCCGCATCCTTCTCCCGATCACTCATCGGCAGCAAGCGCAGCACCGCGAACGCGTTCGACACGGTCAGGAAGGCGAGTCGCAGCAGCACGGTCGATCATCATGCCGCGGCGATCACCAAGCGCGCGAGGCCACAGCAGCTATAGCCAACCTCCCTGACCCCGCACACCAGCTTTCACCAGGGCGGATGAGGTTCTCGGCAAGGGCAAGGTCAACAGGGATTGCACCTCGGCTGATGTCCTCATCTGGCCGCAAGCTGCAGTTCGTCCTGAATGACGATCATGGACTCCCGGTCGACGTCGCCCCTCGGACACCAATCATTACCCCACGGTGTGCGCTGAGATCTACTTCAGCGCGCACCGTTTGCGTTTTGGTCTGGTAGGTGAGCCGGCGGCCCAGCTGTCGGTAGACCTCGGCTTTGTCGTCGGGGTCGGCGTCGCGCAACACGGTGGCGATGTCGCCGAGCGCTCGGACCAAGTCGGCGATCTGGGAGGGCGGCCCGGAGCTGCGCGGGCTTGTGTCACAGGCCGCGACAGTGGCCCGGGCTGCGGCCGCAACTGGCGTGAGTTGATCCACGGGCTGGGCGTCGGCCAGGGCGTGGTCGTTTGTTCGAGATGGTCCAGGGCGAACGCGGATGCCAGCCACGCGTCGAGCGGGTCGGTGAGGGCGTCCTCGCGGAGGTAGCAGCCGCTGCCGCTTGTCGTCACGTAGCCCGGAGCGGGCAGACGTCCAGCAGCGCCGGTCATGCTGTCCGCAACCGGACGACGAACCGGCACCCCTCGATCGTGTTGTGCACGTCGACCTTGCCACCGTGCGCCTCGACCAGCCCGTGCACGATCGCCAGGCCGAGTCCGCCGGCGCCGCCTGGGCTCTGCCCGGGGGAGCGAGCCGGCTCGCCGCGGAATGCCACGTCGAATAGTCGGGGCAGGTCGCTGGGGGAAATCCCGCCGCAGGTGTCGGCCACGGACAGCCACGCGGCATTCCGGTCATGCCCCGCCTCGATCCGCACGGTGCCGTCGTCCGGTGTGTAGCGCACGGCGTTGAGCAGCAGGTTGGCCACCACCCGCGCCAGTTCCGGCTCACTGGCTGCCACGGTGGGCCAGCCGGCTTCGGGGGCGACCAGACGGATGCGACGGGCGTCCGCCAGCGGCGCGGCGGCAGCCAGCGCGTCCGACACCACGTCCCTGAGGGGCACCGCTGCCAGCGACAGCCGCAACGCCCCCGCGTTGATCCGGGAGAGCTCGAACAGGTCATCGACGAGTCTCGTCATCCGGTCGGTCTCCACGCCGATCCGCCGGTGATACTCGGCAACCGTCGCCGGGTCCCGTACCACCTGGTCCTCCAGCGCCTCCGCCATTGCCCGCAGGCCGGCAAGTGGCGTACGCAGGTCGTGGGACACCCAGGCGACGAGGTCACGGCGGCCCTTTTCCAGTTGCCGTTCCCGGGCGCGAGCCTGGCCCGCCCAGACCGCCGCGCGCGCCAGCCGATGCCCGAAGTGCCCGCCGATGCCGAGGCTGACGACGGCGGCTGCGGCGACCGTGATCAGCACGACCTCGAGGTCGTGCCGGGACAGGAACATCGCCTTGGCGACGGCGGCGACGCCGCCCACGACAGCGAGCACGGTGACAGTGAGTAGTACGCAGAGGTGCACGGTGATCGAGCTGCGGCGCAGTAGCCGTAGCAGCAGCCCTCCGGCGAGGCCGACGACGAGTGCCGCGCCGAGGGCGAGCGCGAAGATCAGCGCAAGATCACGCATCGGTCGGCTCGTACCGGTAGCCAACGCCCCAGACCGTCACGATCCGCCGCGGGTTGGACGGGTCGCTCTCGATTTTTTCCCGCAGCCGTCGGACGTGCACGGTGACGGTCGACTGGTCGCCGAAGTTCCAGCCCCACACCTGCTCCAGCAGGTCGACGCGGGCGAACGCCTGCCTCGGGTGCCGCATCAGATGCGCGAGCAGGTCGAACTCGCGCAGCGTCAGGGACAGCTCCGTCGCACCCAACTGCGCCACCCGGGGACCGATCCGCACCACCAACCCGCCGTCGGTCAACACCTCCGACGGGCGCTCGGAGCGCGGCACGCCGCCGGTACGGCGCAGCACCGAGCGCACCCGAAGCACGAGTTCGCGCGGCGAGAACGGCTTGGTGAGGTAGTCGTCGGCGCCGAGTTCCAGGCCGAGGACCCGGTCGGTCTCGTCGTTACGCGCAGTCAGCATGATGATCGGTACGCCTTCCGGAGCGGACCGCAGCTCGCGGCAGACCTCCAGACCATTCACCGTTGGCAGCATCAGGTCGAGTACGACCAGATGCGGCGCCCGACGAGCGATGGCGGTGAGTGCGGCGGCGCCGTCACCCACGTGGCTGACCTCGTAGCCCGCGTGTTCGAGATAGCGGCAGACCACGTCGCTGACGGTCCGGTCGTCATCGACCACGAGCACCCGTTGCGTCATCGGCCGCTCCCAGATGCTCCCGGCCGCCTGCTGGTGTCCATCGCGGCCCAGCCTAATCAGCGGTTGGGGCGATGCCGACCGGCGAAGTCCTTGCGAGATGGTTACGGCTGGCCCCGTGGGCAGAGTGCTCTCCGGGCCCGTCGAACGCGCGGGCGGCTCAGCGGTGCGTCGTCGGCGGGGACGGCGACACGGTGAGCTCGGCGAACCAACGCCCACGGTGCTCGACGATCTCCCGCACGGACAGGCCGGCCCGGGAGGCGACGTGCTGGGCGGCCCGGGTGTCGAGCCGGGCCCAGCGGAACGCCGGGCCGAGGACCGAACGGCCCGGACGATGTGGTGCGGCGATCCGGGCGAGCCCCTGCCACAGCCCGGAGCCCGGCGGATCGAGTTCGACCAGCACCGTGCCGGCCGGGTCGAGCAGGGCGCGGCAGCGGCGGAGCAGCGCGACCGGGTCACCGCCGATGCCGACGTTCCCGTCGAGCAGGACGGCATGGGCCCATCGGCCCTCACCGGGCAGCGGGTCGAACAGGTCGCGGTGGATCGCCACGGCTCCTCGGGTCCGTGCGTTGGCGACCGCGTAGGCGCAGACGTCGACCCCGACCGCGGTGATCCCGGCGCGGGCGAGCGCCAGCGTGAACCGGCCCGGGCCGCACCCGAGATCGAGCGTCGGGCCGGTGCAGCGGGCCAACACCTCGGCTGTCGCCGGTTCGGCCGGCCCGTGCCAGCGACGAACCGGCAGCCGGCTGCGTGTGCCGTCCCCGTACACGAGCCAGTGGTCGTCCGTGTCCCGGGCGCGCAGCGTGGAGGCGAAACCGCCGCCGTTCGCGGAGACGGTGGAGATGGAACTCATCGGAGCCCGCCGGAATCCAAGGTGCGGTGGACAGCCGTGACCTGCCGCGCGAAGCGGCCACCGGCGATCGCTGCGGCCACCGCCAGCGCATCGGGCCACTCGTCCACGTCACGCAGCACCGGCAGCGGCACGGGCCGCAGTCCGCGTCGCACCAGCGCGGCCCGGGTACGCCGGCCGGTGTCAGGCGTGGACATCGGCACGGTCCGGAGCACGGACGCGTGTCGGGGGTCGCGTAGCCCCAACGCCCACCAACCGCCATCGGCCGCCTCGGCCAGGACCGCCTCCACGCTGGCGAGCTGGCGCACGGCGGCGGCCAGCCGATGTGCCGTGACCTGTGGGGTGTCCATGCCGATCTGGAGCACCGGTCGATCCGGAAAGGCCGCTGCCACGTCCGCGTGGGCGTTGGCCAGCCGCTCTCCCAACCCGGTCCCGCGCTGCGGGAGCACGGTCCAACCGGCGGTCGTCGCGGTCAGCCCGACGGCGTCCTCGCCGTCGGCCAGTCGGCCCGCGCACGCGAGCACCGGGGTCACCCCGGGGGTGGCGCAGACCGCGTCCAGGGTGTCCCGCAGCGCCCCGGCGGCGATCCGGGCCGCCTGCAGCGGAGTGGCGGGCGGGCAGAGTCGGGTCTTGACCGCACCCGGCACCGGCGCCTTGGCCACCACCAGCAGAACCGCGTTCGTGCCGTCCGAACTGCCGTCGGGGGGCGCGGAGCCGGGATCGCCGGCGGAGATCAACGGTTCACGTCCACGGTGCGCAGCACGGCCGCGAAGTCGCGGGTGGCGCGCAACGTGCCGCGTACCGAGCCGGAGACCTTCGACCGGGTGCTGGCGGCGCGGGCCGCGTACGTCACGTCGATCTCGCGGATGCGCCAGCCGGCCGCGGCCGCTCGGATCAGTAGTTCCAGCGGATAGCCGAACGCCCGATCGGCGACGCCCAGGGCGAGTAGCCCCTCGCGGCGGCCCACCCGGATCGGGCTCAGGTCGCGCAGGGGTATGCCCTGGTGCCGTAGGAGCGCCGCGACCAGGGCCGTACCGGCCCGTGCGTGCCACGGCCACACTCCGGCAGAGACGGGCCGGCGGCGACCGACCGCCAGGTCCGCCGTTCCGGTCGCGACCGGCGCGACCAGGGCGGGCAGTTCGGCCGGGTCGAAGGAGCCGTCGGCGTCGAGCACACAGACCAGCTCCGTCCCGGCGGCCTCCAGCCCGGTGTGAACGGCCGCGCCGTAGCCCCGGCGAGGTTCGTGTACCACCTGTGCGCCGTGCTGGGTGGCGACCTCCGGCGAACCGTCCCGAGACCCGTTGTCCACCACGATCGCCCGGTAGCCGGGCGGTAGCGCGGCGAGCACCCGGGGGAGTGCGGCGGCCTCGTCCAGGCACGGCAACACGACGTCGATCGGGGTCGGCGCGGCAGCGTCGCGGTCGAACTGAGTTGGCATATCGGCGACGCTAGAACCTCTGCAGGCCGGCCGGGACCGGAAATTGATTACCGAACCCTTACTGCCGGAGCGGGTCTTACCGAACGGTGACGACCTCGCGGTTCGGCTGCCGCCGGGCCGGTTGTGGCCGTACCGTCCGATCGTCATGGACCGCGGTTCCGCTCTCGCCCCCGCCCCCGAACGGGCTCCCCTCCGCCGCCGACCCGCCGACCTTGTGCTGCTGGGCGTCGAGGCGGCGCTGCTCGTCGCCGCGGTGCTCCTCGGCCTGCTGCTCAACCAGCGTGGGGTGGGCCTGCACGCCAGCGCGGCCCCGCTGTACGCGACCTGGCAGCCGCACATTGGCTGGGGCACCCCGATCGCGGTGCTGGTCGCCGCCGGTGTGATCGCTGCGGGACCGCGCTGGGCCAGGACGGCCCGGTGGGGCGTCCTGCTGGCCGTGGCCTGGCTCGGTGCGGTCGCCTGGACACTGTCGCTCGCCCTGGTGGACGGCTGGTCGGACGGCCTGACCCGCAGGCTGACCGCGCAGGCGGAATACCTGCACGAGGTGCCTCGGGTCACCGACATTCCATCGACGTTGGTCAGCTTCAGTGGCCGGATCCTCGACTTCCAGCCGGAGTCCTGGTCCACCCACACCGCCGGCCACCCGCCCGGCGCGCTGCTGCTCTTCGTCTGGCTCGAACGGGTGGGTCTGGGTGGCGGTACGGCCGCCGGACTGGCCTGCGTCCTGGTCGGAGCGACGGTGGCCGTGTCGGTACCCGTGACGTTGCGAGCGCTCGGCGCCGCCGACGCCGCGCGGGCCGTCGTGCCGTTCCTGGTGCTGCTGCCGGGTGCGGTCTGGATGGGCGCCTCCGCGGACGGGATCTTCGCCGGGGCGGTCGCGGCAGGCTTGGCTCTGCTGGTGGTACGGGGACCGCTCGCGGCGGCGGCCGGCGGCCTGCTGCTCGGTTTCGCGCTCTATTTGTCGTACGGTTTCGTGCTGGTCGGGCTGCTCGCGCTGGCCGTGATCGCGCTGCGACCGGCGCGCCGAATGGGCGCACTGTTCGCCGCGCTCGCCGGGGTTGCCGCGGTGGTGCTCGCGTTCACGGCCGCCGGCTTCTACTGGTGGGTGGGGTACCGGCTGGTGGTCGAGCGCTACTACCAGGGCTGGGCGGCCGAGCGCCCGTACGCCTACTGGGTCTGGGCGAATCTCGCGGCGCTGCTGCTCTCGACCGGCCCGGTGCTCGGGCCGGCGTTACGCCGGGCGGTGCTCGCCGCCGTCGCCGCGGTGCGCGCCCAGCTGGCCCCCGGGCATCGCGATCCGCGGGACCTCGCCTCGGCGGCATGCGCGGCCAGTCCAGCGGCGCTGCTTCCGCTGGTCGCCGCGCTGACCGTCGTCGGCGCGGATCTGTCCGGGCTCAGCAAGGCCGAGGTCGAGCGGATCTGGCTGCCGTTCACGGTCTGGCTGCTGGTGGCCGCGGCTCTGATGCCGGAGAAGACCCGTCGCCGGTGGTTGATAGGGCAGGCGGCGACCGCACTGGCGGTCAACCACCTGCTGTGGACCGTCTCGTGACCCGGCCTCGGCGGATCAGCCGCTGAGGGCGGCCGGCTCACGCAGCGGATCGGTGGCGAACGCGGTGATCCCCTCGGTGAAGCGCACCCGCGCGCTGTAGCCCAGCAACGCTGCCGCCCGCTGCGGGTCGGCCATCACGTGCCGCACGTCGGCCGCACGGGCGCCCCCGACCACCACGGGCGCCGGCCCGTCCATCGCCGACGCGAGCGCCGTGGCCAACTCGCCGACGGTGTGCGGCTCGCCGGAGCAGATGTTCACCGGCACCAGAGCATCGGGGGCCGGGGTGGCGAGAGCGAGCACGTTCGCCCGGGCTACGTCGGTGACGTGGACGAAGTCGCGCCGCTGCCGGCCGTCCTCGAGCACCCGGGGTGGCAGCCCGGTGGCCAGCGCGGAGCGGAAGATCGAAGCCACACCGGCGTACGGTGTGTCGCGCGGCATCCGGGGGCCGTAGACGTTGTGGTAGCGCAGCGCCCAGACCTCGCCGCCGATCTGCCGGGCCCACGCCGCGGCCAGATGTTCCTGGGCCAGCTTGCTGGCCGCGTACGTGCTGCGTGGCTCCAGCGGCGCGTCCTCAGGCACTAGCAGCGGGGTGAGCGGCTCGGCGCAGCGCGGGCAGGTCGGGTCGTACCGACCGTCCGCGACATCCACGGCCCGGCGGGACGCGGGGCGAACGACACCGTGCTCGGCGCAGGCGTACCGCCCCTCGCCGTACACCACCATGGAACTGGCCAGGACCAGCCGGCGCACCCCGCTCCGGTACATCGCGGCGAGCAGCACGGCGGTGCCGAAGTCGTTGTGGCTGACATAGTCGGGGCCGTCGGACGGGTCGAGACCGTGCCCGACCATGGCCGCCTGGTGGCAGACCGCGTCCACGCCGGTCAGCAGCCGTTCGAGGAGCGCCGCGTCGCGTACGTCGCCCCGTATCACGTCGTGCCGGACGGACCAGTCGGGCAGTTCTCCCCGGTGCGCCTGCGGCAGCAGCGCGTCCAGCGCGACCACCTCGTGGCCCTCGGTCGCGAGCAGATCCGCGACCTGCGATCCGATGAACCCGGCCGCGCCGGTGACGAGTACGCGCATCCTGGTCACGCTAGGCCAACCGGTCCCCCGGGCGGGGTGCTTCCGGCCGCACGTCAGGACTCCGTAACAACCGGGTGCCCGGGTCACGCTTTCCGCGTCGGACCATCCCAGCCGGTAAGTGTTCCGTAAGGCGCGAATACGACCGAGTGGCGGCTGCATCTCCTAGCCTGCATCCCTAGGGGCGGCACGCGGACGTCCGCGTCACGGACGCCGCTCCAGCTCGACCGGGATGCGTTCCCCGAGGTGGCGAGGGAGAAAACCAGTGCCAGCCCGCACTCCCCGACGTTCCGGCCCCGAGGACCCTGGGCAGCCGGATGACGGACGCCGGCCCGGCCCGGCGGGCTCGCCCGGCGTCGCCTTCCCGGACCGGCTGTGGCGGGCGCTGGAGCAGCACCCGGCACCGGGCACCCGAGCCGTCCGGCGGGCATGGCGTAGCCCGCTGCGCGGCCCCTGGCTCACGTCCGTCTTCGGCGTAGTGCTGCTCGTCTCGCTCCCCGTGGTGATCATCACCGGGCTGCTCGACTATGCCGCCTACGGGCCGCAGTTCGGGCAAGCCTTTCCCCACGACGTGGGCTGGCTGCGGCTACCGCCGTTCGACTGGCCGACCCGCCCGTCCTGGCTGTTCCGTCTCACCCAGGGCCTGCACGTCGGCCTCGGCATCGTCCTGATCCCAGTGGTGCTCGCCAAGCTCTGGTCGGTGGTCCCCAAGTTGTTCGACTGGCCACCCGCCCGCTCGGCGGCCCAGGTGTTGGAGCGACTGTCCCTGCTGCTCCTGGTGGGCGGGATCCTTTTCCAGATCGCCACCGGCCTGCTCAACATGCAGTACTCGTACCTCTTCGGCTTCGACTTCTACACCGCGCACTATTTCGGTGCGTGGGTGTTCACCGTCGCGCTCGTCTCGCACGTCGCTCTGAAGCTGCCCCGGCTGGTCTCCGCGCTGCGGTCCCGCCCGGTCCGAGACGTCCTGCACACCTCCCGCGCCGCGACCCGGCCCGAACCGGCCGACCCTGACGGGCTGGTGCCCGCCCTTCCCGGACAGGCCACGTTGAGCCGGCGCGGCGCGGTAGCCCTGGTCGGCGGCGGCTCGCTGCTGCTGGCGGTGCTGACGGTCGGGCAGACTCTCGACGGCCCGCTTCGCCGCGCCGCCCTTCTGCTGCCGCGCGGACGGAATCCCGGTGCGGGACCGAACGGTTTTCAGATCAACCGCACCGCCGCGGCGGCCGGCATCCGACCGGCGGACACCGGCCCGGAGTGGCAGCTGATGCTCACCGGGGTCGGTCGCACCGTCCAACTCGATCGCGCCGCCCTGTTGGCGATGGGCCAGCACACCGCCCGGCTGCCAATCGCCTGCGTCGAGGGCTGGTCGACTCTACAGACCTGGACCGGGGTACGGCTTCGCGACCTGGCCGTCCTCGCCGGCGTGACCGAACCCGCCTCGGCGCACGTCCAGTCGCTGGAATCCGCGGGCCTGTTCCGGCAGGCGACGCTGCAGTCCAACCAGGTTCTCGACCCCGATTCGCTGCTCGCGCTCCGGGTCAACGGCGCCGATCTGTCCGTCGACCACGGATATCCGGCGCGGGTCATCGTCCCGGCACTGCCCGGTGTTCACTGCACGAAGTGGGTGGCCCGAGTCGAGTTCCGGAGCCGCGGCGATGAGTGAGGCCGTCGCACGCCTACGAACCGGCTACGGCGCGGGTCTGAGGCACGCGCTGTTCATGATCTTGTGTCTCGCCGTCGCCGGCTGGGTCGTGCTGCGGCTGGCAGGAGAGGCGACGGCCGGCCGCATGCTGCTGTGGTTCGTGGGCGCGGTCGTGTCCCACGACCTGATCCTTTTCCCGAGCTACGCGACCGTGGACCGCGCACTGCGTAGGGCGGCCCGCGGCGGAGGCCGCGAGGTTGGACCGGCGCGAAGCAGCCTGCTGAACCACGTCCGAATACCGGCGCTCGCCGCCGGGGTGCTCTTCCTGGTCTTCCTTCCCGGAATCCTCGGCCTGAGCGAGGACACCTACCGGGCCGCGACCGGCCAGGACCGGTTTCCGTACCTCGCCCGCTGGCTGGCGATCAGCGGCGGGCTGTTCCTGATCAGCGCGACGGTGTGGGTGATCAGGTGGGCCCGGTGGCGGCAACGCTCCGGGCCGCCGGGTGCATTGGGGCCAGGGTGACCTGGCGGTCTCGGCATCCGTCACCACCGGCGTCACGCCGCACTACAACAGCCGTCCTACCCGCAGGCAGAACAGAGAAAGGTTGGCGGTGGAACCGTTCGCCGAAATCGCGGTCATCGGGGGCTCCGGGCTCTACGCCCTGCTCGATGGGGCCGTCGAGCACACAGTCTCCACCCCGTACGGGCCGCCCTCCGATCCTATCACGGTGGCCGAGGTGTCCGGCCGCTCGGTGGCGTTCCTGCCGCGGCACGGGCGGGACCACCGGCTTCCGCCGCAGCGGATCCCCTACCGAGCCAATCTCTGGGCGCTGCGCTCGATCGGTGTACGCCAGATTCTCGCCCCGTGCGCGGTCGGCAGCCTCCGGCCCGACCTCGGACCGGGCACGCTCGTCGTGCCCGACCAGCTGATCGATTGCACCAGCGGCCGCATCCAGACCTACTACGACGAAGGCGCGGTACACGTCTCCTTCGCCGACCCGTACTGTCCCGCCGGGCGCACGTCGGTGCTGACGGCGGCGCGGCGGCACGACATGGCCGCGCACGACGGAGGCACGATGGTCGTCGTGGAGGGGCCGCGCTTCTCCACCCGGGCGGAATCCCAGTGGTACGCCGGCCTCGGCGGTTCGATCATCAACATGACCGGGCACCCGGAAGCGGTTCTCGCTCGGGAGTTGGCGCTGTGTTACAGCGCGATCGCGCTGGTCACCGACTTTGACGCCGGGGTCGCTGGCGGCGACGCCGTGACCCAGGAGGAGGTGTTCCGGGTCTTCGGCGAGAACACGGCCCGGCTGCGTACCCTGCTGCTCTCCGTTGCCGAACGGCTGCCCGAGCAGCGGGACTGCCTCTGCCTCCGCGCACTTGACGGCATCACGCTCCCATTCCCGCTGCCCGACCCGCAGATCCGGAACCTCGCCACGGCTGCGGGGTCGTGCCGGGGTTCCGGCCGGCCGTGACAGCCGGCCCCGGCGTTGACATTGCCGGCGGCAGCCGTGTCCGCGCCTGACGCCCTCGGCGGCATACCGAGCCAGCCAATTGTCGATCGTCTGCCGCGACACCCCATACCGGGCGGCGACCTCAGTCTTCGGAGTGCCGCCCAGGCACTTCATCACCGCGTGAATTCGCTGCTCCATGACGCTCAACCCCGCGAGTCAACCAACGAGGGTGGAGGCGCTCAGCAGGCCAATGACGCCGGTCCGGTCCTGAACAGTCATTCTCCCTACACCTCTCGTTAGGCTGGCATGTCTATGTTCCGTTGGCCGGGGGCCCACCCGGACCAGCGCAGACCAACCGGAAGCTGAGCACCATGAACGCGATTCTCGTCAAGATAGTCGTTGAGATCCTCGCCGCCGCGGCAGCGGCGCTTATTGCGACACTCGCCCAACGCTGGCTGCGCGCGATCTGACGCTCGACCGTGAGCGCGGGTGATTCGCGGCGGATTGCAGCGGCACGAGGGGTAACCAGGCTCACCGGTGACCGGCTCGACGGAATCGGACCGCTGATCGCCCCGGCACGCGACTTCCGCTGACGCTTCGAAGGGGTTTGTGGACGACCGGCTCAGCCGGCCATGCTCGCGAGCGCGGCACCGGCGCTGCCGAGCAGCCCGATCAGCACGATCCGTCGGAACACCACGGGGTCGATGCGGTGGAACAGTCGGTTTCCCAGCCACCAGCCCAGCGGCACCGCGGGGAGCGCCACGAGGGAGATCCGCACCACATCGGCGTGTATCTGACCGGCCAGCAGGAACCCCGTCAGCCCTATCAGACTGGTGCCCGAGAAGGTCGCCGCCAGGGTGGCCCGGAAGGTGCGCGGGTCGTAGCCGAGCGACTGGAACGCGGCGACCAGCGGCGGCCCGTTCGTCCCGGTGGCGGCGGTTAGCACCCCGACGAGGATGCCGATGGCCCCGAGACCGATCCGTCCGGTGCGGATCCGTGCCCTGGACCAGACCAGTGCGGCGCAGCCGAGCACCACGACCGCGATCAGCGCGCTCAACAGCCGCTCCGGAGCGAGCGCGAGAACCAGCAGGCCGGCCGGCAGGCCGAGCAGGGCGGTGGCGGTGAGTGCCGCCGCGACCCGCCACCGGGCGTGGGCGCGTTCCCGGATGGCCGCGGTGACGGTCAGCCCGACGCCGGTCAGCGCCGACACCACCACGGCGGCGCGCGGGTCGACGGCGGCGGTCAGCAACGGCACGGTCACCAGCGCGTACCCGAAGCCGCTGACCGCCTGGGCGAAGGCGCCGAGCAGCACGATGCCGAACGCGCTGAGCAGGATCACCACCTGCTGAGACTGACGCACCGGACGGCGGGCGGACAACCGGCCGGCCCGGAGATCCCCGACACACGACCAGCGGCCGGCAATGCTCATGAGTCTGCCGTTCAGGCCGGACGGCGGCATCGCGGGGTCCCTACTACGCGGGGAACAGCCGCACCCGGTTACACCTGTGCGGGCTGAGTAGCCACGCGAGTATTCAAGGCGGTGCACCGGCCGAGACACCCCCGCATTTGTAGCGGAGGAGCAGGTCGGGCGGCTGCGTCGGTGCCTGGGGTCAAGGAGTCACGGGTTGACGTCCATAGGAGCATCGAGATTGCTGTGGGACGTACGTCCCCCATCGTCCCCTACGAGGAGAGCGTCGATCTCCAGCCGATCGACGCGTACCGAACGGAGCTGCAGGTGTCGTACGGCCGCGCGGCGGACCACCAGGCGCCCGATTGCCATCGCACCGACGGCGACGGAACCCAGGGCCAGCGCGCCGACGGCCAGGGCGCCGAGACTGACGACGCCGACCGCCGATGCACCCCCGGCAGCCGCGCCGGTGGCGGCGGCGCCAGCGCGCCGGTGCCAACGCGGGACCGGCGAACCGCAGCGCCCACATGTCGTCATGACCTCATCATGGGCCACGGCGACCAGGTCAGTTGGTACTTCTCCGCCGCTAGCCGCCGCGGAGGCCGCCAGGTCCCCGACCGGCAGCTACGGCGCGTCGCCCCGCACGGACCGGTCGGCGGCGCGACGGAGGCGGTCGTGCCGGGAGGGTTCCTCGCGGGAGGGCATCCGCTGCCGGACGGGGTCCACCGGCCGGGCCGGGACGCGCGGGGCCTGCCCGCTCTCCGTCAGCAGGTCCTCCGTCTCCTGGACCAGGTAGTGCGGCCGGCATTTGGTCTCGTAGTAGATCCGGCCGATGTACTCCCCGACGACGCCGAGGATCATCATCTGGATCCCGCCGAGACCGATCACGCTGACGATGATGGTGGTGTAGCCGGGGACGTCGATGCCCTTCTCCACGGCGTCGGCGACCACCCAGATCATGTATCCCAGCGCGATCAGGGTGAGGAACAGGCCGCCGTAGATGGCCAGTCGCAGCGGCCGGTTGTTGAACGACAGGAGACCGTCGAACCCGTAGTTGAAGAGCTTGCCGAACGTCCACCGACTCCGACCGGCCCGACGTGTCTCGTTGCGGTGCGCGACCACGACCGTCCGGAACCCGATCCAGGAGAACAGTCCCTTGGAGAACCGGTTGTACTCGGGCATGGCCAGCACGGCGTCCACCGCGAGCCGGGACAGCAGCCGGAAGTCGCCCGCGCCGTCCAGCAGCCGTACGTCGATCCACCAGTTGACCATCCGGTAGAAGGACCGCGAGGCGAGCATCCGCAGGAACCGGTCACCATGCCGGTCCCGGCGGGCGATCACCTGGTCGAACCCCTGGCGGTACAGCGCCACCATGTCGGGCAGCAGTCGCGGCGGGTGCTGCAGGTCGGCGTCCATGATGACCACGGCGTCCCCGGTGGCGCGCTCCAGGCCGGCCAGCATCGCCGCCTCCTTGCCGAAGTTCCGGCTCAGCGACGTGTACCGCACCGACGGGTCGCCGGCGGCCAGCCGGCGCAGCGCCACGAGGGTGCCGTCCGCGCTTCCGTCGTCGACGTAGACCACCTCGACATCGACGTCGGACAGCTCGGCCAGCGCGGCGGTCACCGCCCGGTGCAGCCCTTCCACCGACGCTTCCTCGTTGAAGCAGGGCACCACTACCGACAGCCGCACGTCGTCACCCCGCCCGGCCCGTAACCGGGGAGCCGTCACCCGAGGTGGTAGACCAGCACACCATCGAGCTCCTCCCGCGTGATGCCCAGTCCGTCGACCGGCCGGGCCGCCATGCCCTCCCACGGCGTCCCGACGGCCCGGTCGGGCATGACCACGACCGACCGGATCCCGATGCCGCGCAGGTAGGCCACGCTGCCGGAATCGGGGAAGGAAGCCGCCGCCGCCCTGGTCTGCGCCAATGTGGCGGGCTCGAAGCCGGCCAGCCCGTTCGCCACCCGGGGGAACCCGTCCGTCGTCCACAGCATGTAGTGCAGATCGTTCGTGCCGCCGATCGGCAGCAGCAGGACGGGCTCCTGCGCCACCCGCATCGCGGCCGGTGGCCGCGGCACCACCAGGTGCGGCGTGCGGTTGACCCCCTCCAAGCCGACCAGGGCCAGCGGTATCACCAGAACCGCCGGCGCCAGCAGCCGCGTGCGCCTCCGGGTGGGGGACCGTCCCACCGACTCGGCGACCGCCGTCACCAGCCCGGCCGCCAGCACCGCCAGCAGCAGGCTGGTCCAGTGCATCATCCGGCCCGGCGTCCGCAGCGCGTCCCAGCCGGGCAGGTGCCGGGACAGCGTGAGGTAGCCGGGGTCACCATCGCCACCCAGCGTCGCGCCGAGGCCCAGCAGCACCGTTCCGAGGACGCCCAGCCCCAACGCGACCCGGTACCGGACCGGATACACCGAGACGAACAGCCCCGCCATGGCCATCCCGATCAGGGCCATCCCGGGCAGCAACGCCATCTCCGGGGGCCAGGACAGCTGTTCCCGGGCCGCCGCGTGCGGTTCACCCCACAACCAGGAGTCCGCCGGGGCGGTGACGAAGCCGATCAGCGGCGGCGAGAACATCTCCGTCCAGTCCAGGGACCGCACGGCCTGCGGATTGAGGTCGGCGACCCGCAGGTAGACCAGCCCCAGGAGCAGCGTCACCGCGCCGAAGACGAGCCCACCGGCCAGGTCGGCCAGCAGCAACCGGCGGCCGAACGGGACTCTCGCCCGCTGCCGCCACCACGACCAGCCGTAGCAGACGAAGGCCACCAGCACCGCGGCGAGCAGGAAGTAGACCAGTGGCAGCCCGATGCCGAAGCCCAGGCTGACCTGCCAGGCGGCGACGATCCACCCGGCCAACGCCCACCCGGGTCGGCGTCGCTCCGGCCGGTACCCGTGCCGCAACGACCAGCCATGCCCGCGTGCCAGCATCGCCAGGGACAACGCGATCCCACCGCTGGAGAGGATGTTCAGGTGACCCGCGTGCGCCAGCCGCCACGGCCCGTACGCCCACGCGAGCCCGGCGACCGCGCCGCCCCACCGGCCCGCCCCGAGCTGCCGGACCAACGCGTACGCCCCGACGAACGCCAACGCGTGTACCAGCACGTACATGACGTTGTAGTGGACCAGGGCGGTCTCGAAGCCCGAGCCGAGCGCGCCAATCGGGGCGTATCCGAGGAGGGTGTCGCTGTAGGCGAACGTGTACCTCTCCGGGTAGAAGGTGTTCGAGTGCCAGAGGTCGAGGGGCTGGCTCACCAGGGAGTGGCCCGACCAGGCGATCTGCCACGCCTGCAACGTCGGGTCGCCGAGGTCGCCGGGCACCGTGCTCGCCGGATGCCGCATCGTGGGCCAGGTCAGCACCACCGCGAGCAGCAGGCCACCGACCACCGCGCCGGTCCATTCGTGGCGTAACCAGCGCCACCGGGCCCAGCGGTCAGGGGCCGGGGCGGCGGGGGCCGGGCTGTGGCCGTCGCTCGCGGCGACCGGCGGGCCGTCGGCGGCTCGGGTAGACACAAATATGCATGATCCTCGATGCTGGTCGCGTTGTCGACGGGCGGCCCGAAGCGTGGACTCGCCGAATGATCATCCGGAATTGGTGATCCGGGCGATGACAACGGCTTCGCGGACCGCGTGGGCCTTCAAGGGGTTTCTTGGGCGCGTTCCCAGTCAGCGCCACGGCTCTTCTGGAGTGTCGGTTCGCCGGTTGTGGTGGTCCAACAGCCTGGACAGCAGCTCGGTCAACCGCTGTCGCTCCTCGGGCGACAGCGGAGCCAGCAGTTTGTCCTGGGTTTCGGCCAACTGTTTCTCCAGTCGCCGTAGATGCCGCTTGCCTGCAGCGGTCAGTGAGATGATGTTGCGCCGCCGATCGGAGGGGTCCGCAGCGCGCTCGACCAGTTTGTGGTCGGCGAGCTCGTTGATCGTCGCGACCATGTCGCTGAGGTGGATGCCGCTACGGCGGCCCAGCGCGGCCTGGCTGGCCGGGCCGAACTCCTCCAGCGTTGCCAGCAGGCGGTAGTGGTAGCCGCGGGCACCGACGGACGAGAACCCCTCGGCCACCAGGCGGTGCGCGTGGTTGGCGGTCTGGGTGAGCAGCCAGCTGGGCAGGCTCTCCCACTTTGCGGGCGTCTGCTCGGCTGGGTGGTCCATGTGACAAGTCTAACGAGTCGTTGGAAGCACTAATGATCGTGATACCGTTCAGCCAACAAACGTTAGGCGCACGAACGTTCAGACGCTGAATGAGATCCCCTGGAGTCAAGGCTATGATCAAGCCGTTCCGCATCGACATCCCTCAGGCCGACCTCGACGACCTGGCCGACCGGCTCTCCCGCACCCGTTGGCCCAATGAGGTCGCCGACGCCGGGTGGGACTACGGCTTCCCGCTGGCGCGGCTCAGGGAACTGGCCGAATACTGGCGCACCGGCTACGACTGGCGCGAGCACGAGGCCAAGCTCAACGAGCTTCCGCACTTCACCACCGAGATCGACGGCCAGAACATCCACTTCGTCCACGTCCGGTCTTCGAAACCGGATGCGCTCGCACTGATCCTCACCCACGGCTGGCCCGGTTCGTTCCTGGAGTTCCTCGACGTGATCGAGCCGCTGTCGCGCGACTTCCACCTGGTGATTCCGTCCATCCCCGGTTACGGCTTCTCCGGACCGACCCATGAGCGCGGCTGGGACGCCGTCCGGGTCTCGCGGGCCTGGGCTGAGCTAATGCGCCGCCTGGGGTACGAGCGCTATGGCGCGCAGGGTGGCGACTTCGGCTCGGGCATCTCAACGGCGCTCGGCGCGGTGGCACCCGAGCGCGTCGTCGGGGTGCACGTCAACTACCTGCCGACCCGGCCGGTCCCCGACGCCGACATTGAGCTGTCCGAGACGGATGAAGCTCGGCTGAACAAGGTCAGGCAGCTCATGGCGAATCGCCCGCCGTACCAGGCTCTGCAGGTGCTCACCCCGCAGACCATCGGCTACGCGCTGACCGACTCACCGGTCGGCCAGCTGGTCTGGATCGCCGAGCGATTCGCACAGTGGACCGATCCCGCCACGCCGGTCAGCGACGATCGGATGCTCACCGACATCTCGCTGTACTGGCTGACCGCGACCGCGGCCTCCTCGGGCCGGTTCCACCACGACGCCCCGCGGGGAGTCCAGCAGCCGTGCCGGGTGCCGGTCGGCGTGGCGGTGTTCGCGCACGACATCACGCTGTCGGTGCGACCGCTGGCCGAGCGGCTGTACGACATCAGGCACTGGTCGGAGTTCGACCGTGGCGGCCACTTCGCCGCGATGGAGGTGCCAGAGCTGCTTGCCGAGGACGTCCGGGATTTCTTCCTCACCCAGATCAAGTGACACGAACGTTCGCTAGTCGAACTACCTGAGGAGGCATCATGACCAGCACCGAAACCCTGATCCGCGCACTCGCCGACCGCGCCGAACTTGCCGACCTGGTCGCCCGCCACAGCTTGTGGATCGACGAGGGTCGCTACGGCGAGACCGACCGGCTCTTCACCGAGGATGTCGTCGTCAAGTCCCCGCGGGGGGAGGCCCGCGGCATCGGGGCGCTCATCGAACTCGTGCGCTCGGGCCACGACACGTACGCCCGCACCCTGCACAGCAAGTCCAACCTCGTCATCGAGGTCGACGGCGAAACCGCCACGGTGCGGGCCCACGACATCGCCGTGTTCGTCGTCGACGACAAGACTGAGGCCATCGCGGCCGGATTCCACCGCTACGGGGCGCGCCGCACCGAGGACGGCTGGCGCTTCGACCACCTCGTGGTCACCCCGGTCGCACTGACCGAAGCCCTCGGCCGGGCCCTCTAGAAGACACTGCTGGCCACGGCTTCCGGGCCTCCCGGGAGTTCGCGGCCAACGGCCGTTCGCCTTCGCCGTCCGCGAAGGAATCGTGGCGGCAGCACCTGGCCGCGGCGTGCGCAGCGCACGCCTTGAGGCGCTCGTGCCGCCTGGTTCCCGACCAGCGAGCGTCTCCACACCCGATCACGACCGCCTTCCAGGTGCCGGCCGGGTCCTTCATGGCATCGCACGGCCCGCCTGAACCGCGGTCAGAATGTGGCGATCGGGTTGACCGGGCTGCCGGACGTACCGGCGAAGCGGACCGGCGCGACTGCGAGGTGGAAGTCCCACTGGCCGAGCTCGGCAGCCGTCGTCGCGCACACCTCCAGGTCGCAGTTGTCGAGCATCCACAGACCCATCGCGACGAGGCTCACGGCGTGAACCGGCATCAACACGTCTTCGTACCCCGACGGCTGAACGTCCTGCGGGGTGTCGGCGCCGATCAGCGCGACCTCCCGTTCATGCAGCCACGGCAGGCAGGACGCGTGCCAGCCGGCCTGCGTGAAACCGCTGGCCTCACCGGCCTCGTGCCGGCCGCGGCCATAGCCGGTCCGCAGGAGTACCGCATCGCCGGGTCGCACCCGCACACCCTGGCGCCGCTCGGCCTCCTCGAGATCGTCGGGAAACACACCCTGCCCCGGTTCCAACCACGGCACGTCGCGGACCGTCGCGATGTCCAGCAGGACACCACGCGTGATGATCCCGTTCGCCGCCGCCGTGACGGCGGCCCAGGCCGATCCCGTTGCGGCGTCGACCAACGAGTGCGACCGCCCGTTGTACATCGTGCCGTCCCAGAAGATGTGGCACGGCGAGTCGACGTGGGTGAGGGTGTTGCCGTGGAACGTGATGCCGAGCCGCTCGGACGAAAACCCCCAGCGCCGGTCGGCGTGGAAGCCGGGCACCGGCATGTTCTCGGCACCCGGCATGTCGGCGGCGCAGGGGCACGTCGTCGTCGAGCGCTCCATGTCTTCCGGTACGGCAACCTCCCATGCGCACGACACGCTCCTGCCGTGGCGCACGGCCCGCGCCGCCGCCAGCCGGACGTCGTCGGTGATGTGGTTCAGAGTGCCGAGCTCGTCGTCGTCGCCCCACCGTCCCCAGTTCGACAGCGAGCGGAAGTACCCGAGCACGTCGTCCTGCGTGGGCATCGGTCGCCCTGCCGTCATCCCAGCATCGACTCCTTCGGTCATGCGGTGCGAGGCGCAGCAGGTAGGGTATCCCGCCTTCTCCTTCGACATGCCAAGGCCCGGTGAGCGGCGGGCCTACCCACACTCGGCCGCAACCGCTGAACCTTCAATAGATCATCGGGTTTTGACGACTGCGGACAGACCCCTGCCGGCGGATCATGCGGTCGGCTCCCCGCGGGCCCGGCCGGCGGCCCATAGTTCGCGCAGGTCGGGGATGTGGTTGTAGAGGGTGCCGGGGCTGACGCCGAGGAGCCGGGCGATGTTCTCGCAGATGGCTAGCGGAGTGCGGCCCTCACGCGGAGGCTCACGAGGCGTCGAGGGCGCGGCCGCCTCGCTTCGGACGGCCGCCGTCCTCTAATCCGGTGGACGGAGTGAGCACTCACTCCGTATGGTCGACCGTATGACTGCTACCCCTGATAGGCGCAGGGCGCCGGGCATGGCCCCCGACCAACGACGCGAGACAATCATCCACGCCGCTCTGCCCTTGGTGGCCGAGCGCGGGGCTGCCGTGACCACTGCGCAGATCGCCCGCGCGGCCGGGATCGGTGAAGCCACCATCTTCCGCGTCTTCGACGACAAGGACGCCGTGCTCGAAGCATGCGTCGCGGCGGCCATGGACCCCACCCACGTCCTGCAACAGCTGAACTCCATCTCGCTGGACCAACCCCTTGCCGACCGACTCGTCGAGGCCATAGAGGCACTCGACGCCCACTTCGACCGCATGGGCACAGTGATCGGCGCCCTGCACGCCTCCGGCAACCCCAACCGCCGCCCCGGGCGCGGCACCACCAACCCCGCCCGGCCGCCGCAGCGATCCACAGACCGTGACGCCGCACAGGCCGCCACGCGCCAGGCGATCCTCGAACTGCTCGAACCCGAGCAACCGCGGCTACGACTTCCGGCCGACACCTTGACCCAGCTATTCCTCGGCCTGTTCTTCGGCAGAGGCCGAAACCTGCACCAGCACCCCGAGATCGACATCCGACAACTTGTCGATCTCTTCCTCCACGGCGCCTACGCGACCGGGCAGACAAAATGACGGCGACATCGGCACGCCGCCAGCTCGGGCGACTTGAACCCTCAGGCCGTTCCGGCGCTCACCGCGACTTCGCCGTTCATGCCGGCTGGGTAGAAGCCACCCGAATCCGCCGGGGTCTGGCTCAAGTACACGATGTTCAAGACGGACTGGGCCGATCGGCCGTAGCACATCCCGTTTTCATCCGTGGGGATGAAATTCGGGTCCGCCGCCGTGCCGACACCCTGGTCGTCATCGGCCGGACCATCAAGACTGTTACGCGCGTCGGAGATCTTTTGTACCGAGTCAAATACTGTGTCGTCGGCGAGTCCGGCGCTGTAAAGCGCGGATCGGACAATCCCCGCGTGGTATGCCTCGGTGGCCAGCAGGCCGGCTGCCGCATCAAGGTACGTTTTGTTCGACAAAAGTGACGCGGATCCCTTGAAGGCCGAAACTCCGACGTCTTCGAAGAGGAACGCCGCAAAGAGGAAGTTAAGGTCGTTCGCGTACGGATCAAAGCTTTCGCCTTGCTTGATTAGACCAGCGGCAGTCGCCGCCGCAGTGAAGCTCGCGTCCAGCGAAATCGCGGGACGAGCAACAGCGGCATTGCCGAGCGCGGCTCGCAAGAAGGCCACGTGCTGCATCTCGTCGGAGGCGATTTCCTTCGCGAACCTCTGCACGAAGTTGCTGCTGAAGTTCACTGATCGTCCGCCGGACACCTCGCCGCGCACCCCGGCGCCGGTAGTCATGTCGTCAGGAAGCCCGGATCCCGTCGTCGCGCGGAGATAGAACTCAGCTTCGAGATATTCGAGATTGAGGGCGAAGTTGAGGATAGCCGCGTCGCTCGGCGAGCCACCACCCGCCGGGTCGGCTTTGCACACCCCCGGATCTACCAAGGCCGCGAGCCTTCGCCGATCCGTTTCGGATTCTGCACTGCGTGACACTGCCTCTGAGATGAACCAGTTGTCCATGCTGCCTCCGTTTTGATGCATCCAGGTCCCCTGGCTGTCCGCGCCGGCCGACCTGAGTGGAAGGGATGACACTCACGCTAGTTGCGCGGACGAACCTCAGGATTTGTTTGCCGAAAGGCGGTACGGGATGAATCAAACTTCGACTACGCTCCGCGCGGTGGACCGTCCGCCGGTCGCCGCCCGCGCAGTCGCCAAGGTGCGCCGGGTGCTGCGGGGTTCGCGGCGTCCGGATGCTCCGCGTCGGCGGTGCTCGCCCGCCGGGCTTGCTGTCCTCTTTTTCGGCCCCCTAACCGTGGGTGCCGGTGACCGCGGGTGTGCGCTGGTCATACGGCACTTTCAAGGTCGAGCAGGCGCGTTTGGCGACGGGGTCGCCGCGGTAGCTCCCTATCGTGCCGACGGACCGGACGACGCGATGGCAGGGAACGACGATCGGGATGGGGTTGGTGGCGCAGGCGGTACCGACGGCGCGGACGGCTTGGGATTGCCGGCGGCCAGCGAGCCATAGCTGGCGATGCGGCCGTAACCGATGTCGGTGGTCAGATGGTGCAGCACGGTGCGGCGGAATCCGCGCGACAGGACGGCTGCCAGCCTGTTCCGATGACAGGGCCGAGCATCAACTCACTCGGGAGGCGCCGTCGTGGGCATGGCACCCTCGGCGAGCTTGAGTCGCGTCCAGATGTTCATGTTGATCACAACGGCCACGATCTCCAGGATCTCGTCCTCCGTGAAGTGCGTGATCATCCTGTCGTGTGCCTCCTGGACCCGGTTGTTGACGGTGGCGTCGGCGGCTCGGGTCAACGCCTCGGCGTAGGCCAGCGCGGCTCGCTCCTGCTCGGTGAACAGGTGCGTCTCCCACCACGCGGTGAGGGTCTCGACCTTGGACGGCGGGATGTCGGCGGTGCGGGCAGCGGCGTGGTGCACCAGAAGGCAGTAGCTGCAATTGTTGATCTGTGCGACGCGTAACCGCAGAAGCTGCGCCAGGGCCTGTTCCACCTGGAGCGTGGCGGTGTGGCCGAAAGCCGCGGCCCCGGCGTTTGCCAGAGCCATGAGTTGCTCGTTCGACGTGGCGTTCAGTCGGACGTTCTGGATCCTGGTGTCCAAGAGATGACCTCCTGTAGGTCACAACGACAACACCAGTGGTGGGGACGTCCACGTCGGTGGACAGCCGTATCGGGATTCCCAGCAGCCTTGATAGGCGGGCGTAGGTCGTGTACCGCGTCTTTCAGGTGCGCAAGCGTGGCGATCGCGACGGTGTCGATTCCGGGTCCGGTGTAAGTAGGCGTCTGAGATGAACCACATGGCCGCCAGGGCCGGCAGCGCGCTGGCGGTGATCCAGAGGCCCGGTCAGCGGGCGATCCGGTCGAGGAGCCTGGTCACCCTGCCCGTGAGGCAGGTGACGGGCATGCCGACATGCCGTCACCGGAGAGAGCCTGCACCCATCCGGCTGACTCCTCGTCCAGGCCGACCACCTCGGCCCCGTGTCCGGCGCGCGGACCCGGGGGGGCCCGGCCCGCGGGGGGAGGGCGGGGGCCCCCGGGGGGGGGTAGCCCCCGGGGGGGGGGGGGGGGCGGTGTTAACCGTGGGGGTTGTGTTGTG